>BBVC01000012.1 GCA_001192655.1 Caedimonas varicaedens | reverse complement strand
TTTTAAAGGTTTTTAGCTATAGAACCTTCCGCTCGTGCGGATTATCAAAAAAACGCGCTTAAAACCATTCGAGAGATTCCTGTGAATAAGCGCGCCTTGCAGACGATTACCAAAATGCGCAAACTGTTTAAGGATCACCCTGATATTGGCTCGGACTGGGTGCAATGGCTGTCCGGCAGCAACGATCCTAAAAAAGAAGCGGGTTTCTGGCAGGTCTTGGGACGGAAGATGGCGGACAAGAAAAAACTGGCGGCCCTTCAGCAACTTAAAAAACATGCCTCGGATCTGAATCTGGCCACGATTTTAGGAACACCGGGTAAAGTCGGAACTGACCTTTTGAAAAAGACCATTGCTGAATCCTCTCCTGGGGGAACTTTAACACAAGAAGGGTTTGAGAATATTGCGGGGGATTGGGAAACACGGGCTCAGAAGAATATCCGTATGGCACAGAAATATCAGCAGGGTCTCAGGCGAAAAATGGTGGTGTCCGATGAGGAGGACGATGTTCCTCTTCCCACAGGACAGACAGCAGGAGAAGATTTAAGTGCTCTCTCCACCGAAGACCTGATGAAGGAGTTTCAATCCTTAGAGGGACAATAAGCCATGAATCATCCACGGGTGTTAGCCATACAGGCAGAACTGGAACGGCGGGGTGCCCTGAATCCGCTAGGAACAGTAACTCCTCTCTCCCCCCCTGAAGGTCGTAAGAAAGCCATTCGAGAGGAACTCGCACGCCGGGGAGCTTTTAAACAGCAAGGATCGGATGACAATAAAACCCCTTCCTTGATCTCAGAACTTCCTCAAGCGATCGGCAAAAGCGCTCTTTCAGGAGCGCTGAAAACCGGGATGGGATTGGCAACATCAGATCCTATGGCTCAGGAAATGAAGATGTGGATGTCCACTCAAGACGATCTCTCCCCTTATGTGGATCAACATGACCAGATTCTGAAAGCAGGCAATCAGGAACTTGCCCATAGGGATGAGGAAACCCTTAAAAACCTTCACAGTCCTGTGAGCTGCATGGCCTATCATGGCGGCGACTGGATGGGCTCAGGCATTGTCACGCCCGGTGGAAATGTTCTGAAAGGGGCGAAAGCAGTCTCAACGATGCCCGCATTAGTCTGGGAAGTCGCCAAACGTCTGGGTCTTTCTTTAGGCAAGGATGCCACGATGGGAGCGACATCAGGACTTTTACAAGAGGGCGGTGTTAATCCTCTGGTGGCCGATATCATGGCGCCTGTCGTGACGGCTGTCGGTAAAAAAGGAGCTCAAGGGGGAAAATGGGTATTTTCTCCAGAGTATCGGCGAGAAGCGGCTCGTCCCGGTGCGGAAAAAGAAATCGGCGGTATTTTAAGGGAAACCATGAAAGGAGAGAATGCTCCTCGAGACAGTTGGCTCTCCCGTCAAGCCCGACGATGGAAAGAGAATCCTGATGCTCCTCACACTTCCTTAGAATACGATCCTCAGAGTGTTGATTTTAGTCACGACATCAACGTTTCGGAACATGTTAATCCAATTCAGTCTCATCAGGTCTTGCCTGATCAGGCTGGTGATAGCGTACGAAAAACCTTGTTGCATAAAGTGCAGAATTTGAAGAGCAAACGCAAAGAGGTTACAGAACCTCTTTATCAAGACCTCTATGCGGTTGAAGAAGGGTTAGAACCCACACAAGGTCATGCAGTGATTGATCAAAAGCTCAAAACCGCCAAAGGGAGCACCCGCTCTCACCTTGAGAAAACGAGGAGAGAACTAGAAGCCAATGATCCTACGCCGATGGAACATAGTCCTCTGAGTCCTCAACAACGAGAAGAACTCTCCCTTTATAAAAGTTTATTGGCTCAAGCGGAAAACAACAAATTTTATGACCCGAAAAATCCCAGCCCTACCGTGATCCAGTTAAGGAAGCAGATTCAAGGGCTGGAAGGGAATGCTCCCCGGACAAGACAACCGAGACCGGCAGAAATTGATAAGACCCTGCAATGGTTGGGCGATGAAATCAGCAGCGCCCGTAAACAGGGCAAGGACAGTTTGGCACGGGAACTCACTGAAGTGAAGCAAGCCATTGAGAAAGATCTGGAATCCTTGCCCCAGGGACTTGAATATCGCCGTACTTACGAAGAGTTGTCCAAACCCATCAACAACATTGAAGAGCATCGCACGTTGGGCAGAATGGTCGGCGAGAAGAAAGACACCTATAGCCGTCAATATACCCTGTCTGATTCCGAGATTCCCTCAAAAGTCGTTGGCACCTCCCTTAAATCGGTGGATGATGCCAAAGACCTCATGAAGCATCTTCATGGAAAGCAGGGAGAAAAAGCGCGTCAATCTTTGGAAGGCACCATCAACAAATCGGTGCTGGATTTTATCACGGACGAACAGGGCAAAGTCTCCACAACAAAGATTCATACCTGGCAGAAGAATCATCCTGGGGCTTTTGTCCTGTATCCCCGGTTGGAAACACGCCTTAAAAGCCTGGCCAATGCCCAGCATTTTACGGATACGCTGTTGGGCAAGTCCCGCAATCTTTCGGTATTGGAGGCCTATCAATCGTTGCCATTGCATCTCTTTAAAAAACTGTTTCGTAAGATTCCCGCCGGAGGAAAGGTGGTGGAGCTGATTCATAAAGCTTTGGGCAAGGAAAAAGAGGCCATTCGTCAGGAATTGCTGGACAAAGCCCTTAAAGACACGGAAACGGCGCAAATTCTCATGACCCCTGTGCGGGAAGAAGGTAAGCTCTGGCAATACATGCAAAGAGGACTCAGAACAGGGGTAAGGTTTGGAATGGGGAAGCAGGAGAAAACGGGGAAGCAGGAGTGAAGGTGAAAAAGGATGTGCATCAGGGAAGCGATAGGGTGTTTAAGGAGTTTCAATCTTAACGTACCTCAACTGCATTCGTGCTTAAAAATTTTTTCGTAGTTCTATTTTTAATGCAGCTATTCTGCTAAAAGTTTAAAAATCCATCTCTAAATTTTTTACGCTTCTTGAAGAAATTAAGAGCTTGACATACAGAATATCGTATGGAAGAGTTAAGCAATACACATGAGATCATGTTAGCAACGGTCAAGTTTAACAGGCAAGGTTATTAAGCTCTAAAAGATCGAGACGCCATCAGTTCCTCTGCTAAATCTTTTGTATTTGTCGGTGTTTCAAATTGTTTTTCTAGCTTTTCAAAGTGATGGACTCCCCATAGAAAACTCAGACACGATGGAATCATCATGATCCACAAACCGTAACTTCCAAAGGTTTCCGTTAAATATACAATTCCAAATGAAGTGATGAGGTATCCTAAAACACGTGATGAAGCAAAAATAAAGCTGTTACAAGTAAAACGGCGATAAACAGGAAAATGTTTAACAAAAATTGGAACAGCGGGAACCACACATAATGGAAAAAAAATAAAAGCTGACTGCAAAAAGAACAGTTCTATTGGCGACGTTAATTGATTCATAACAAAGGGTACGAAACAAACAAAAGAAAATAGAACATATGCCCTTATTTTTAATATTAATAACGGATTAATCTTCTTGCATACAAAAACAACAATAATGAAACTGAAAAGCTGAAAAAAAGAGACTTTAAAATTTTGATGGATAACTTGCTCTGGAGTAAATCCAAATCGATTTTTTAATACATTACCACAGTGCATATATGTAAAATAAAAAAATATAGGCCACCCCAATTGAATAAGAAAATAAGAGACCATTGTTTTCTTATTCAGTTTTTCTTTCCAAAGGATATTAGTACTTTTGAGCAATTGCGCTGCCTTTTCTAAACCATCACAGCTAGAGATTTCAATAGCTCTTTTTATCGTTTTTTTCATATCCACAAATTCAGGTGTTTCTCTCAGACGTGTTCGAGCAGCAGAACCAACAAGAGCTATCCCTGCACCAATCCAAAAAGCAAGCCGCCAGTTAAAACCAGAACTAGTTACAAGAGAAGCTACAGCTAAGGCAAGAAAGGGGCCAAGAGAAGATGAAATCGCTAATAATGCCACAATTGGGTAGTGTCTTGGAAATTTTAGTGTTTCAGTTAAATAAATTTCGGCACCGGTTAATTCTCCCATAGAAGCAAGTCCTTGAATCATACGACAAAGAGTGACAATCCATGCTGCTGAAATGCCAATTTGGGAATAAGTCGGCAAATTTGCCATAATCAAGCATGGTACCGCCATCATCATTGTCGTAATGATGACTGTGGTTTTACGCCCTATATTGTCACCGATCCAGCCAAATAATAAAGCCCCAAAAGGACGTAAAACATAGGTGGAACAGAAGGCAAAAGCAGCAATCAAAGAGGCGGTATGTGGGTCAGCTTTGGGGAAGAAAAGATCATTGAGAAGGACAGCCATGTGAACGTAGAGCATCAAGTCAAAATATTCAAGGAAAGTGCCAATCTGCAACAGCCCTATGGCTTCCTTTTGTTCCCGTTTCAGGAATGAAAATAAACTCATGACGCTATCTCTCTTAGTGTTTTTGATTCATAATTGACGGCAATTTCTAACAAATCTGAAACGAGAGTTTTAATATCTGTTATCTCTTTGTGAAAATGACTGTCATTAATTATATTTTGCAATGCTTCCAGCTTTAGTCTAAAGAGAATTTCTAAATTTTGTTGATAACTCAATTTGCTTTTCAAACCCATGGAAAACTTTTCCTTCTGTTTATGCTCTCGTCTCAGAAATAGAAAATAGACTCATTGCAAATATGCCATCTTTGGTTGCATAGATTGCAACTTTTGTCTAATTTCTATCAAATCTGACACAAGATTTATAAGGTCTTTAGCACTTGCTTTATACTTGCCAAAAATTATATCTCGCAATAGCTCCAACTTTAATTTGAAGACAATTTGCAGTCTGCCTTGATGGGTTGTTATGTTGTATCTGTCCATGTGAATCTCCGTCTGTTAAAATTATTTACAATCTATGACTCTCTTGATTATTGATTTATACGATCGTGAGATAGAAGTTTTTAAAAATCATTATTGGGATGCCCATTGCCATACTTTCAATAATCAGATACCACCCATGCATTATTATCTATTTTTAATGAATTTTAAAGCGAAAAAATCCATTTCATCCTCAAATAGATCAGTTCGTCCTTAAAAAATATCTTTCATCTGGGAAAGTCTCTATGAGCATGATTGGTGCATGAATTTTAAAGAACAAAACTAAAAACCACTGAAAATCTAAGGATTATCTCAGGCATTTTTATTATGTGGCCAAAGAAAGAAGCATTTCACGAGCGGCAGAGCGTCTTGGTACGTTTCAACCCTCAGTCACACGCAGCATCCAGCAACTGGAACATCAGGCTAACTCAAAGCTTTTTATTCGTAATCGCAAGGGATTGATTCTGACTCAACAAGGAGAAATCCTCTTCAATCATGTGAAAAATATGATGACTGAAATTGAGCTGGCACAAAATCAAATGTCCGGCAAGGCTGAGGAGATCTCAGGAGAATTAGTGATCACAACAACGCATGCTTACGCTTCAGCTGTTCTTTTTCAGCATATAAAAGGCTTCATCAAGCTTTACCCCCAGATTCACATTACGCTTTCCTGTGACGATATGAACCCTGATTTAACGAAAAGGGAAGCCGATGTTGCTATCACTACTTTTGATCCTGGTGCTACGGAATTGGAACAAATTTTCCTTCATGAAAGAAGACTACAGTTATTTGCAAGCCAAAGCTATCTTCATAAAACAGGCTTACCTCAAAGACCAGAAGAATTAGAAAATCATAGAATTATCTTGTTCGATACGCAATCTAAGCCCATAACAAACAAGCTAAATAAAGATTGGTTATTAACTATAGGTATGCCAACAGGACAGTCCAGGAAACCTTTCTTGCGCTTTAATTCTTTGGATTGCATGTGTCAAGCTGCGGAAGCAGGTTTAGGTATTATTGCCTTATCTCATGATTCTTCATTCATAGAACGATTCAAACTTATACGGGTACTTCCAAATGTGGAGGGCCCTTCTAGCACTATCTATTATGTATATCCTACTTCTCTCAAAAAATTTCAAACAGTTCACCTCTTGGGCAATTACCTGCAAGGAGTTTTTAAAAAAAAGCACCTTACGGATAAAGCCAAGGCCTAACAGATATACCTTCAACTCTAACTATTTTCATCTCTATACACCTTCATAACTATTTGAAATACAACAACTTAACTATATGGCAAAAACATCCGAATGGCAAGAGGGAAGGAAATAAGGAAGAACTTTTTTATATCCTATACCCAAAGGATTTCAAAATCTGGGTAGGAAGACGAGTGGTGAGTCCCGTGCAGCGTACATAAAGTACGTGAGCAGGACGAATTCCGAAGTCCAACGACTCCGGATTTTGAAAGGCGAAGGGTATATTAGGTTTTTAGGTCCTGCAGGGACTGGATGAGTTGAGGAACGATATCGAATAAATCTCCCACCAGGCTATAGTCGGCAATCTGAAAAATAGGTGCATCAGGATCCTTGTTAATGGCCACAATCACTTTACTGTCTTTCATGCCTGCCAAATGCTGGATAGCGCCCGAAATGCCGATGGCAATGTAAAGCTCAGGAGCAACAATTTTTCCTGTTTGCCCCACCTGATAATCATTGGAAACATACCCCGCATCAACCGCAGCCCGTGACGCACCAATAGCAGCGTCCAATTGATCCGCCAAGACTTCAATCATTTTAAATTTCTCGGCGTTTTGAAATCCCCTTCCCCCAGAAACCACAACACGTGCCGCCGTCAATTCAGGACGTCCGGATTTGACCGCGCTTCGATCTACAAAAACTGAAGACCTTGCCGTAAAAGAAGCGCTGACATTCTCAAGAGTTGCCGTTCCCGAGCCCACCGAAACAGCAGAGAAAGCAGTGGGACGAACTGTCATGACTTTGAGAGCATCGTTTGACTGTAGAGTCACGATGGCATTTCCCGCATAAATGGGACGAACGAATGTATCCTTGCTTTCAATCCCGATAACATCGGAAATTTGAGCAACATCCAATAAAGCAGCAACTCGGGGAAGAAAATTTTTCCCAAAAGTTGTCGCGGGCGCCATAATATAATCGTAGCTTTTTCCAATCTGCACCACGGCCTCTCCCATGGCTTCCGCCCCATGATGTCCCAGTTCTGGCTTGTCCAACAAAAGAACCTTGCGAAGCCCTTCTATTTTGCAAGCTTTTTGAGCAACCTGCAAACATCCTTCTCCCGCGATTAAAAGATCAATGTCTCCCCCCAGTTTTTGAGCTGCCGAAATCATATGCAGCGAAGAAGGTGTCAGAATTGTATTGTCATGTTCTCCAACAATAAGAACTGTCATTATATGATCCTCGCTTCTTCATGCAGATGATGAACAAGATCAGCAACATCTTTTACCTTGATGCCTGCCTTGCGAGTCTGAGGTTCGGCAACTTTTAAAATTTTATGATGGGAGCTTAACACAATTCCAAGCGTTTCAAGAGAAAGGATCTCAAGAGGTTTTTGCTTTGCTTTCATAATATTGGGAAGTTTTGGATAACGGGGAACATTGAGGCGCAAGTCTGTTGTGATGACAGCAGGCAAGGATATTTTCAGCGTTTCATGCCCCCCATCTACTTCACGGGTGACGATTGCCTCTGAATTTTGAAGAACAAGTTTGGAGATAAAAGTACCTTGCGGCCAGCCTAGAAGCGCTCCCAGCATTTGTCCTGTCTGATTACAATCGTCATCAATGGCTTGCTTGCCAAGAAGAATAAGGTCCGGTTTTTCACGTTCGACAAGGACTTTAAGAATTTTTGCAACATGAAGGGGTTCGACTGTTTCATCTGTTTGAACAAGGATTCCTCTGTCTACGCCCAGTGCCAGCGCTGAACGCAGCGTTTCTTGCGCTTGAAGAGGCCCAATAGAAACAACGATCAGCTCTTTTGCCTGACCTGACTCAAGAAGACGTACGCTCTCTTCAACAGCAATTTCATCAAAAGGATTAATGGACATTTTAACATTGACCAGGTCAACACCTGTATGATCAGGTTTAACCCGGACTTTTACGTTGTAATCCACAACCCGTTTTACCGCGATTAAAACTTTCATGGGTGCCTCACTGTTCTCTATTTTTTCTTTATTAAAAGAAGATTACAGGACAGTGTCAAGAAAAGGATTAATGTTTTCCACCCAAGAGTGTAAGCGTTCCTAAAATAATCCCTTCAATAAACTTTTGAGGGCCTTCTCCGGAGTTTTTACGATGTTATCGGCATCAGAGTTTTGCGGAGCAGGATTCGAGCTTTGTGGAGAGGGAGACGCTTGCTCGTCACTTCCACCACCACCAAGAATGGCTCCGAGGATGTCCGCTGGTTTTTTCTCGCCTGACGTAATGCTTCCAATAACATCTTTCAGAACATTGGTGGTCATATGTTTTTGTAAGGCATCGCTGTCGATTGTTCGGACAGGAGCATCAATAGATCCGATAAATTTCACGCCAATAGAAGGGATATTTTTAGGCTCTGTCAGAGAAAACCGTGCATCAACGTTCATGGTATAGGCAGGAAAATCGATCGTTCCATGAGCCGCTCCTTCTCCTCCCTTGGCCAATAATGTCAACTTTTTGATATGAGCAATGCCCTGTTGAATGTCAATTAGTCCTTCAAGACTGGAGAAAGGAGTTTCCCCTTTTTTAAAAGAAGCAGAAAGCAAATTGACGATTCCTTCCAAGCGATTTTGCTTCATAAGATTGGATGTAATTGCTTGAAGGTCAAAGCCGCTGATAATTCCATCATGGGCATCTAAAGTGATTTTTCCCTCTAACGCGCTGACCAGTTTGTAAATACTATTTCCCGATGTTACAAGGTTTCCATTAACATCCAGCTGGCCATGAGTTATTTTTACAGATGATTCTTTAGGAGAAAGGTTCTTTAATTCAGCACCCTTGAGAGCGAACGTATATTGACTTGCATTATTCTTTTGACTATCCGTCTGCCCCTTAAGCGTAAAACTGCCCCCGTAAACAGAAGCCGTTACCTTCACTATTTTTAAAATGCCATTTTTGATCTGAGCTATCAAATCAGGGTGGTCAAAAACCATTTCTTTTTTTGAAATTTTCTCGGACGTCAACTTGAAATCCACATCAAAATAACTGAGGAAATTAAGATCCAAAATATCCCGGGACCAAGGAGAGTGCATAGGGGAAGTTGCTGTTGCCGCTAACATGATGTGGGGAAAAGCTGGAACAGTGGCAGAATCTTTCAAGAAAGAAAGCAAATGATCCAGGTTAACGCTGGTAAAGCGCAGACTTGCATTAATATAAGGTTTGGTCTCGGGCCGGGAATAATCAATTGATCCTGAAAATGACCCTGCTGCTCCCAAAAGCCCCTGGATGTCACCTAATTTGAAAAGAGAAGGAGTACCCCCCAAATGTGTTTTCAGAGTAAAGGGACCTGACGTTGTATGAGCTGATGTACCCAAGGCTCCCAGTAATCGCTTTATATCAGGATGGCTGGCAGAAATATGGATATCAAAATTTGGCTTTTGGCTTATGTTGTTGATAAATCCTTGGGTAAGCAGAATGAAATCTTTCAGCGTCGTACGGGTATCCATCTGTATTTTTGCAAGATCTCCGCCTATCTTCCCGGTAACATCAATGTGATTAAAGAGCGAAGGCAATGTCACCTCAAAACGTTTCAAAAGATCAATAAAAGAGGTGGATTTGATATCAAGCTTTGTCTCAAAACTCGCGTGCTGCGCAAGATCTCTCGCTTGCCCTTGCAAGGTAATGACCGTTGAGTCAAGAGTCGCTTGCGTATCAAATGTTAGATTCTTTTGATCTCCCTCAATTTTTCCCTTAATCGTGCCGGCGGTTTTTTGATTGGCAATCATCTTAATGTCCAGCAATGCCAGAAAGGGATTTAAATTATCTGTTTGCAGGTTTACGGAAAAAGAAGGCTTGGATGTTTGCCGCAACCATTTCATTTCTCCTCCGACCCTAGCAGACGTAAAGTCTAAATTCAGGTCAGAGAAATTGATATTTAAGGGCGTGACGCTAAAATGAGTGTTGAAGGAAGATGCCTGAAGCAAGGGTTCTGGAACGCTTGCTACATCATAATGAATGTGCTTTAAAAAGCTTTTCAGATCTTTCACATTAACCTTTAAAAAGCCGCCCAAATCGTTCTTCTTTTGCTGTGAGGAAAACGAAATTCCCAACGCACCGGGCAGACCATTCAATTCACCCTGTATTTTTACGTTATCTTCCAAAAAGATCGAAAAATGTCCTTTAGCAGACAGATCACCACCTCGTAGAGATAGGTTATCCAGCAGAATTTTTTTTAATGATGCACTGACATCCATTCTTGCATCAAGCTGCTTTCCTAGAAAAGTCGGAACCACAAAATTAAAGCCTGCCAATTGCGCAAGATTCTCCCACTCACCCGTCCCTTCCAATGTACCCTTATATGATTTATCGATGGTACTCAGCGTCCCTTCCGTTTTTATTTGACTCTTCCCAAGAGTCAAATTTGCCCTGAGAGACTGTGTATCTTTAAATGTTCCCAAATCAACTTCAAAATAAACTGTTTGACCAGTTTTATAATCTAATTGACCTTTTGCATGAAAAGGTCCCTGCAAGGATGTCAGACTGATATTGGAAGAAATGTTATGCACATCATAGAGAGTTTCTCCATCTTTATACTTCAGTTGTCCTTCCGTAATTTCACAGGATTTGATGCTCACATCAAAGAACTGGGAAGATGGCGCAGAGGCAGAAGAAGCAGGAAGAGAAGAGGAAGGAGAAAGAGCGGACGTTTCTTTTCTCTGAAACGGAGAGAACTCCCAATTTCCGCGCCCATTGCCAAGGCGCTCCAGAAAGATATTCGCTCCCACAAGCTTGATCTTGTCAATTTCTACTTTTTTACTGAAAAGAGGGAACAGCGCAATCTGCAGTTCTACTCTGTCAACAGACGCCATAGAGGGCTGAGATCCTTCAGATACATTGGCTAACTGAATTTTATCAACAGAAAGGGTAGGAAGGGGCAGCAAGCGAAGAGAGATTTTACCTTCAATGGTTAAATCACGCCCCAAAGCTTCTTTTGTTTTTGCCAAAATTTCAGGTTTATAGGTATTAACATCAATCAGAAAAGGGATAAGAAAGGCAATAGCGACCAAAGCAAAGCAAAAACCAAAAAAGCCCATAATAATCTTTTTCATGACGCTCCACCCTTATTTTTCCTTATTCTAGCGCGATTTAAAATAGATCACAAGAAACAAGAGCTTCTTCTTAAATCCATAAAATTGATGACTTCAGACATTTAATCTCTCAATTTTTTGATGCATAAAATATAAAGAACAGAAACAATACCAAGGACATAGCAATAATAGACATGCCCCATAATGCTCAGAGGAGAAACACCTGCAATGGCGCTGGCCAGCAAAACTTGCGCTCCATAAGGAATAATGCCCTGAAAAACACAAGAAAAACTATCCAGCCAGGCCGCACTATAATGAGGTGGAATGTGATATTTTTTAGAAATTTCCCGCGCAATTTCGCCGCTACAGATCGTGGCAATGACATTATTGGCCAAAAGCAGATCGAAGATGGACACTGTTTTTGCAATAAGAAGCTGGGCGATCTTCTTGCTTTCCCGACGTGAAGCAAAACCAACAAGACGCACAGCCAAAGCTTCCGATCCTTTTCCTGTCAATCCTGACAACCCTCCCACCATCATGGAAAGCATCATAATTTCCCGCATACTGGCAAAACCATGGTCAATGTCACGACTCAAGTCCAAAAGACTATATCCTCCGTGAATATAACCAACGGCTCCTGAAAAAGCCAATGCCAGCACAAGAGAAACGAAAACGTTGACCCCCGAAACAGCAAGACCTATCAAAAAGAGGTAGGGAGTAATCAGAAACAGGGAATATTCTTTCGATTGAATAACAATCTCATTGTCATGGACAAAAAACAAAATGAGAAGCGTAACAAGAGATGCAACCGCTGCAACTTCTGCATTGATCCTCAATTTCTTTCTCATATCCGCTCCTTGGGACATCACAGCAGCAATTGTTGTATCTGAGATAATCGACAGATTATCGCCAAATATAGACCCTGCAACCACTGTTGCCATCCCCAATTCGAGAGGAAAAGCCCCCTGCTGAGATAACCCCAGAGCAATGGGACCAAGCGTTGCAATTGTTCCCAGGGCAGTTCCAATCGCTGTTGAAATGAAAGCTGCTGTCAAGAAAACGCCCATCAGCAAATATCTGGGAGAGACCAAAGATAAAGCCAGATTGACAGTTGCATCTGCACTGCCAATGGTTTTGGTGATTGTGCTAAAAGCCCCCGCCAGCAAAAAAATCACACACATGGTTATAATGTCGCGATGTCTCACACCATCCAGAAATCGGTGCATACGCTCTTGTATAGAACCCTGATGCAATATCCAGCTCAACACCAGAGCAGGAATAATAGCCGCTGTAGGGGGTAATTGATAAAACGCATTCTCAACTTCCATAGCCGCAAAGTAAATACCCGTACCAAGATAAAGTGTGACAAATAATAACATAGGTAAAAAATGGATAATTAATGTCATGAAAAGCCTCGGAATCTCTCATATAAATAAAAAAACAAAAGGAAATCAAAGGCTGTAATGCCTTTTAATAGAAATTATATGTGCTGAAGGCACATTCGAGATTTAGATGACATCATAATACGAAAAATAATACTCAAGGTCTCACATCCTAAAAGTGATGGTTTATTATTTAAGGATACATTAGAGATGTCAAGCATAATTAACCGTTGCCACTCCTGCATCAACAGAAACGGCTTAAAAAAACAGGTTAAATGATAACGGATTTCTCGCGACAGTTTTTCTTTCTTCTCTGCAGCAGATAAACAGGAACTCCGCTCAGTGTAAATAAACTGGCATAAACAAGGTTTTGAAATGATGTTGAGCTTATAGCCCACAAACAAAAAATTAAAGCCCCCCCTCCACAAAGCCATTGCCAGAAAGGAACCCTTTGTGATTGTTGCAGAAGTATTTTCAAAAAAGAAAGAGTGCACATGACATACACAAACAGGAAAGCAGTTACAGAAAAATCAATAATAGCTGTAATTTGATGAGAGAGATTTTCGTTTGATGTCAGGATCAGAATCAAGATAATTCCTGAACAACTTGTCAAAAGACTCCAGAATGGTGCTCCGTAACGATTTCTTCTCGCAAAAAATGCAGGCATCAGTTTATCTTCAGCAAGCCCCAGAGCGACCTGTCCGCTAGCAAGCATCCAAGCATTGAGAGTTCCAATACAAATGATTGAAGCGATCAACGAAATAACAAGATGCCAATTCCCTCCAAAAATCACCTGAGCTGCATCGGCGTAAGGCGCTTTAGAATTCATCAACTCATGTCCGGGGATAGCTCCCATAATACCTAAACTATTAATAAAATAGAGAACGGCTACAAAAATTGTTCCAAAAATCACCGCACGCGGAATTGTTTTAGAAGGGTTTTCTATAGAATCCGCAGGAGTTGTTGCGGATTCAAGACCAATAAACCCCCACAAGGTTAATAATGTTACATGACTCAGAATTTGATGAACACTCATTTGAGAAGCTGATTCCCCATAGCTGAAATGTTGGCTATCAAAAAAGAATAACGCTGCAATAGGTAGTATCAGAAGCGGGATAATCTTGAGATTTGTCAGAAAGAACTCAGCAAGACCAGCGATCTTGACCCCTCTGAAATTAAGAGCGGTAATAATCAAGAGCAATCCTACTTGCAGACTCAAGGAGACAGCGGGAGGATAATATCCGATCAAAGGCGTAAGATAACCCACGCTTGCGATTACGACCGCAGGTGTGCTGGCCCAGGAAATCACCCAGTAGGTCCAGCCAGAAAAAAAAGAAGCTGTAGGGCCAAAAGCCTCCTGGACATAGGCATGAGGTCCACCCGTTCGAGGGAATCTTGCACAAAGTTGGGCAAAAACGAGGGCAAGAATGACTGCACCCCCCCCCGCAATGACCCAACCTCCCAAACTTAAAACGCCATAGGGTGCTAAATTGGCGGGCAACATAAAAACGCCTGTTCCGATTTGACTTCCTGTTACCAACGCAAAAACAGACCAAAAACCAATTTTGTTAGACATTAAACTCTCCTTCTCAGAGATAAAAATTCAGTAAAAACATAGAAAATAAATAAGATAATGATTAATTACGCCCTGGGGTGACGTTTTCGAGAAGGATAAGTAAAAATGTGTAAAAATATTCTATTCATAATATAAACTTTCAATTTAAACGCTATATCGACACATTCACAACTGTCAAGGGCTATTTTCAATCTTGGTAAAACAGTGAAAATGTTGAGCTTCTACAAGTTACTTTCCTCTCAAGCAAGGTGAGCTTGACGTTTTTCCCAATAAATAAGGTAAAGACCAGAAAAAATAACAAGAGAGCCGCCAAAAATGGCTTCTGAGCTTGGAACTTCACCCCAAAAGTAATAACCATAGAAAGCACTCCACAAAATTGCCGTATAAATGACAGGAGCAATCAAGGTGGCTTGAGCATAGCGATAGGCATAAGTCAGAAGAATTTGAGCGGTTCCTGAACCAATACCCAGGAAAACAAGTTTAAAAAAATCTGTTACATTAGGCATCACCCAAACAAATGGTACGAAAAATGCAGCAATCATTGCGGCAATAAGCGAACAATAAAAAACAATAGTACTGCTTTTATCTGTACGTGACAAAAGACGCGCAAAAATCATGATAAGGCCATCTCCAAAAGCAAAAACAAGTGCCATCAAGGAGCCAATATGAAATAATTCCCCTGAGGGATTAAGCATAATTAAAACTCCCCCAAACCCCAAAATAACCGCAAACCAACGATGAAGACCAACAATCTCTTTCAAAAGGGGATATGATAGTAATGTAATAAATAAGATTGTTGAGAACGCAAAGGCTGTTACATCTGCAAGGGGCAATACTTTAAAGGAAGAAAAAAGCAAGGCAAGATTCAAGACTGCAAGACTGCCGCAAAAGAAATGACTTTTAAGATTAGGTGTTTTCAAACTTTTGATGCCACCATTTTGGTAAACCATAAAGGAACAAGGAAGCAGGGCGAAAAAAAACCTTAGAAAGATAATCTGCATCAGGGGATAGACTCCCATAACATCCTTGACGACAGCATTCACTGTAGAAAACATAAAAATGGCAATAGCCATGTAAAAAACACCTATTCGTGTTTGTTCAGTCTGCTGATGGCGGTTCATTTTGCACATCTCCTCTTCACCTACTGTGATACTCATAGCAAGTTATTTTAGCAACAAAAAGGATTGATCATGATCCCAATCACCGTAAAAAATGATTTTTATTAAAAAAAATCTTGCACCTCTAAAAAAAATTGTTAATATCATCGCTATCACGGATAAACAGTACCGTGTGGTAATAAATTTATGGAGAATGAATTATGAAGGCAATTTTTGCTGCTCTTATCGTTGTTTTTGGTTTCAGTGCTGCTATGGCTGTTGAAGGCGAAGCTTCAAAGATGGATCAATCCAAAGAAGGTCAAGCAACAGAGACCAATGCAACTGAACAAGGTGCTGACACTTCTGCAGAAACTTCCAAAGAAGGAACAACTGCAACAGAAGAAACCAAGTAAACAGCTAAAATTAGTTTGTCTACTTTTAAAACGCCGGAGTTATTATTCCGGCGTTTTTTTGTATTAAAGAAACTTTAATAGTCTGGCAGAGATGAATTTACATCTCCCTCTCAAGTCTCCAAAATCTGATATTTACGTACCTTAGAAAAATATAAGTTTTTAGAACTTGTGAATTAATGTCCTTTTTTTCATTCTAAATGAAGAAAGGGGGTACTCCATGAAAATATCCAACAAGACTCCACCCGAAAATAATCCTGAACATAGCCCTAGAAAACGTCAAAAAACTCTCTCTCCATCAACCTCACGAGAAAAAATTCTCAGAGATTTGGAGGCAATGTATGAGGCTGCTCTCATTTCAAAAAATTACTCTGTAGCCTTGCGTGCTATTGAGTTGCGCGGCAAGGAATTAGGATTATTTAATGAGAAGAAAAAAGAATGCCAAAAATCATTGGATGAAATGACTGAAGAAGAATTGCTTGCTTTATTAAATCAATCTCATTCTCTCTGATTCATTATTCTCTATCATTGGTGAATACTTTTGAGAATTTCGAAAAGGAGGATTCTCAAAAGTGTGTGCTGAGCAAACACTACTTTACAGTTTGAAACCTTTCCTTAGGCTAACTTTGTATGCAAGCAAATATGAATGTCTTTCCAAAAGTTTAGAAAGTGTTCTCTAAAAAACTGGAAAATAATTGTTACACTGTTTGTGCCTTGTTGTGTCCTATTTTTTGGGGAAAAGTTTCTTTGATAAATAAAATAGCAAGAGCCGCAATAACAAGAGCAATGGGAATTGTTACAAGAGCAAAATGAAAATCTTCAAGCTTATAATGAGGCGCACCATCCAGAAAACCTCCGCTTCGTTCAGACCAGCTTGCCTGCAACAAATATCCTAGAAAAGGCTGCATGAAATTGCCGCTAAACATGCAGAGCATATTGTGCATCCCTGAAGCTGTGGCCGCACGGTCGCGGGAATTTATGTACGCAACACCAGAAAAAGCAAGGAATTGTCCCGCGGAACAAGCTCCTGCCAAACTCAAAACAAGGCAATTCTGAACAAAGGTAAAATTATGTTGATAGAGAGTGATGCTGATGAATAAAGCCGTGAGGGCAGCACTGGAAAACATCGTCTTTTTATAGCTTCGGATCCAGTTGGAAATTAAGGGCCAGATAGGTGCTCCGATCCCTAAACCCACGTAGAAAGAAAAAACACCTGCCGAAGCCGTACTGTGATCAACATTAAATTGTTGGGCGATGAAGGGTGTCGCCCATAAATCAGCAAAACCAGCAAGAGGAACATACATCATAAAACCATACACGGCATAGATCCAAGTTTGGGGATTCTTTATAATATCTACAAGAGACAAGAGGATATGTGCCATTGAAAAAAAAGGTTTTTTAGCCGTTTTGAGATGAGGATCATCATCACGGATCACTTTCCAGGAAACGATACTTAAAATTGCGCTAAAGGCGGCCAAAATAAAAATACAGTTACGCCAAGAAGTGACTGTGAGTAACATTCCCAAGGGGCTGCTTCCACTTGTGGCTCCAAAAGTTCCTACCATTAGCGTAAGCCCCACGAAAAGGCCGAGCTTCTCCACCCTAAACCATGTTGAAACAATTCTTATGGTTGTCAAAAATCCAAAGGATGAACCCACGCCCATGAGGATTCGTCCTATTGATAATATATAGATATTGCTTCCCAAGGCAAAAATAAGGCATCCAATGAAACAAAAAAGACAAGCCATCGTCAGAGGACGACGAGGGCCAATATTATCCAGCAATACACCGGCTGGAATTTGCATCAACGAATATCCCCAATAGTAAAATGAGAACATCGCACCAAGAGCGCAGGCCTGGACATCAAAGGCGGCCATAAGTTGATGGGTCATCACATTAGGAGAAACACGAATCAGAAATTGAAATCCATAAAAGGTTGCGGCACACAACCACATCAAAAATCCCTGATAGGGACGATTTAGTGTATTCATTGACCGTTATGTCCATTTGTTAATTTAGTACTATCTCTCACATCAAACTTTAAGAAATAAAGTTTAAACAGGAGTTGTTGGCCATTTTGATTGGGCTCACAATTCCCAAGACAATTTGTCGATTTAGTCCTACTTTTTTCTTTCATGCAACCATTATTTTTGCCTTGCAAGCACACTCAAAAGAATGACACCCTATAAAACATTAAAAAAATGAGAATTTCTCATGGAAAAAAGAGATTAATGATCACTCACTATTGGGTAAGAGTTTTTCATCCTTGGTTGTGCGTGTCCAGATCTGTGATTCCCCAAAAAGAGGAATCCCCACATAGCCACGAACTTCAAGCGTATTAGGATCTGTCAGAGTTATCTCACAGGAATATGTTTTTCCTTCTCGTGGGCTATAAATCGTTCCCCCTGTCCAGTGATTGGGTTCATCGGCATCAGGCTTGAAGCCCGATAAATTGACCAGCCCCAATAATTTTCGCCCTCTTCGACGCTCATCAGGATTGAATTTATCCGTTTTTTCCTTGCCTGTTTCAGGATCAATAGGCTCACGAAGCTCAACAATAACACCACAAATTTCCTGGGATGCCTGCGAGCAAGACTGGATCTCTATTTTGGCGCGTTGATCCTGAGTTTTCCATAGACCTTGGATGGACATTTCACTTGCAATTGACGCAGAAAAGCCAAAAACACAAAAAGCAACTAAAAGACGTTTCATCTGTGTAACTCCGAAATTTTATTCTGCCTTACAAGATATAGGTAATATATCCTGATGCAACTAAATTTAAGAAAGAATCTATTTTTTATAGCTAACAACATATAAAACGGTCATATTTTATTATCCTGAAATAATTG
>BBVC01000011.1 GCA_001192655.1 Caedimonas varicaedens | reverse complement strand
CCGTAATTTCGATTTTACGTCCTCGCCAAAAAAGAGAATGTATCATCCTGGCGGGGGGTTCTCATGATATGCCGCTGGTGCCAAACAGCATAGACGAGCAGTACCCAGGCAGCAAACGGGTAGTTTTTTTTCTCTTTCAGGAAAATATCCATAACGTGTTCAGATGGCAAAAATTCCCTGATCCCAGGCTGTTGTGCCACAAGCCTTGCCAAATGAGGGGCTTGCCCCTTCATCCACTGAGCAACAGGAACGCTAAACCCTCTTTTTTTGGCAAAAGGTTCTGCTTCTGGCAAATTTTTGGCTAGCCATTGCCTCAAAATCCATTTGCCTTGTCTGTGGTGAATTTTATATCTGTCAGGCAGCGAAAATAAATGATCCAAAACTACACGATCAAGATAAGGTGTTCTGCCTTCCAGTCCATGAGCCATAAGACATCGATCAAGTTTAATCAGCAGATTATTGGGCATCCATGTTTCAAGATCCGTCAGTTGTGCCGTCTGAACTTTTGAAAAGGCATGGGCAACAGCTTCATCCCTGATTCTTTCGATTCCTTCTCGCCAGGGTGTTAAGCAGCCTTTAAGCGGTGTGGCATCAAAGACACCTTTTTGTCGAAAAAGCCTTCCCCCAAGCCAGCTTGGCCAATGTGCCTTTTGATAACGGCGGTATCCTGCCAGCATTTCATCGCCACCTTCACCACATAAAATAACCTTGACGTCCTGTTTCGCCACCGCAGCCAGTTTAAAAGTGGGAATCATCGCGGGATCAAAAACAGGATCATCGTGTGCCTCAACCACGGCTGGCAAGAGTGACCAAAAATCATCCTCGGAAAAATCCACTTCTGTATGGTCTGTTTTGAAATGTTGAGCAAGCCTTGAAGCCTGATTCCGTTCATCATGGATTTTGGCTCCCTTAAACCCGACAGTATAAGTTTTAAGCCTTTGACCTGTTTCCCGGGACATAAACGCGAGAAGGCTGGCTGAATCCAGACCCCCAGAAAGGAAAAGTCCATAAGGAACATCTGATCTGAGATGAAGGTGAACACTGTCATGAAACGTCTGCTCAAACAAGAGCAGTGCTTCTTCCGGGGTGATTCGGGAATTCAGGGAAGGGCATTTTGTCTCTTGATGGTGCGCGATAATTTCTCCGTCCCGTACGATGATTGTTTCTCCGGGAAGAAGGCGTTCAATCCTGTTAAAAATAGTCGTCCGCCCAGTATTATATCGAAGCTGTAAAAGCTCTGCACGGGCTTGGGGATTAACCTCTGCGGAGATAAGATTTGTCGCCAGAATAGCGTTGGGTTCTGAGGCAAAAATAAACCCTTGCGGGGTCTGGGTATAATAAAGTTGTTTCATACCAAAAAGGTCTCGCGCCAGAATTAAATCCCTGGATAGAGGGTCATACAGTGCCAGCCCGTACATACCACGCAAGGATTCCGTAAAGCGGAGTCCCTGCTGCTTATAAAGAGGCAGAATAACTTCACAATCAGACTGCGTCCTGAAATGGACAAGAGGAAATCCTTTCCTGAGTTCAACGTAATTATAGATTTCCCCATTCACAATCAGTAAGCGACCATCTTCATCAGTCAGAGGCTGTCGTCCCGTTTCCAGATCAATAATAGAAAGTCGTCGATGAACAAGTCCCACATGATCTCGTATTTCGATGGATTCTCCATCAGGCCCACGATGCGCCAGCGCATCCGCCATCAAACGCAAATGCGTTGGGGAAGGAAGAGATTTTCTGGCATAAATCCCGGCAATTCCGCACATCCTTAAGAACACCTTCTTTTAGGGGTAATCTGTTCAAAAAAACTCAAGTAATGTTGGCACGCTTTTTCTTCCGTATAGTCCTTAAGATAAGTGCTTAACCCCTGTTCAACAAGCTTTTTGCGAAGAGGTGATGATCCCAGGACTTTTTTAATCGCACGCGCTAATGCCTCCACATTATTAAGAGGAACAAGAAGGCCATTTTCCTGATCCTGAATAAGTCCTTTAGGACCATCGCTTGCGGCTGCAACCACAGGAATCTCATGAGCCCAGGCTTCAATAACCACATTTCCTAAGGGTTCCACACGAGAAGGACAAACATAGACATCCGCGGACTTATAAAGAGCGCTGACATTTTTTTGCCATTTGATAAAACGAACGCGATCATTGACACTGTACTCGTGAGCAAGATAACGAAGACGTCTTTCACGCTCTCCCTCTCCTGCAAGCCACAGATAAACTCCAGGAAGATGAGCCAACGCCGGAATCAGAATATCAAAGGCCTTGTCATCATGGAATCGTCCCATGGATAACAGGAGAGGCGCTTTCTCGGGCGTGGCATAAACAGATCTGTCCTGGGGCTGTCCTGGGCAGGGATGATCAACAAAGTTGGGTAAATAAGCCGTTTTATCCTCTGGCCATCCCTGACGTATAAAATACTTCTGAATATCGGGAGTGTTACCAATCAGGTAATCTGCTTTTTTATAATATTTCAGGTCATAATAGCCCCCCAAACGTGCCACAAAAGTAAAATCTCCCGCAGGGCAAAGGTGGCTCGCACGGCTCATCCACGTCAGGACGATGTCCGGTTCGTAGAGGCGGATCCTTTTCTGAATAAGGCGACGCGTCCGAAAATCCAGCAACTGATGAAAAGAAGCAATAGTATAGGGAACATGATGATTTTTCAAATGATTCAGTCGATTGGGGAAGGAACGGCAAACAACATGCTGATCAAGACCCCGCTGGGCAAGAGCAGAAACAAGACGGTCAAAAAACTTCTCAGCCCCCCCTCTTTCTGCACCTGCCATAATTTGGAGAACGCGCATTATACGGTTTCCTTTTGCACGCGTTGCCAAAGAGAGTGGACAGCTTCCTCTACCTTTTCTATGGAAAGAGAATCCATCAGGTTTTTCTCACCGGTTTTCCGGAAACGTGTCATCAGAGTTTCATAAGATTCTGGCGTCCGCACGTATGCAGCACAAGATCCATAGGGTGCATAATGGATTTCAGGACTGGGACCAAAAAGACCCAAAGTAGGCACTCCAGAAGCTGCGGCAAGGTGCATCAATCCCGAATCATTCCCAATAAAAAAACAGCATTTCTGAAAAAGAACATGGATATCCAGAAACGGCAACTTACCCACAAAATCCAGCACACGATCTTCTGGAAAAGCTTCCAAAAGGGACTGGACACGCTCACGTTCAGCAGGAGCCGCAAAAAAAGCGATCCGAGCATCTGGAAATAATCCTTGAGCCGAGGTCAACTGCTGAAGCAAGACGATAAAATTCTTTTGAGGCCATTCCTTGCCTTGCCAGTTGGCCGCCGGAGCAACAGCAATCACAGGCTGAGAAAATGGCAAGATATGTTGAAGGCGTTCTTGACGCTCAGCAGATACATGCAATACAGGCGAAGGAGAATGGGGTAATTTAAACACTTGCCCCAGTTGTTCCACACGATGATGAGGCGAAGAAATAGACCGCCACATGGATCGTTTTTTTGACCAAAGAAAATAGCTCAGTGTACTACCTCGTACGTCAATTACCCACTCCCAGGGCTGTTTAACTGTTTCCTGCCACAGGGAAACCCAGTGCCATGAAAAAGGCTTCCGCCGGATCTCAATCATCCTTTCAAGACGGGGCCAATCTTCAAATAAAGGCATCACAAGGGAACTGCAGGCCACAACCACCGGAGCTTCCGGCAAGGTGCGACAGGAAAATTCCAGCACACCTGTGGATAAAACCGCATCTCCCAGACGAGAGGAGGTAATAAAAAGAATACTCATTTGTAAAACATTCTGGTTGCCATGATACTTAATCAGTTATCAGACTGTAGGGAACATTGTCCAGCGAGATATGATTTCACTTCTCAAAGTTAGCTCTGTTATTTATTTAAAAATTATCCTGAATTTTAGTAAATATTAATTTCTATATACTATTCTTATCCTGAGAAAAGGAAGAAGAAGTGAAATCTGCAAAACCCATTGTTCAGCAAGAAGACCTTGCCCCTACCGAATATTGTCTTAATCGCGAACTTTCGTGGCTGGCGTTTAACGAACGCGTGCTTGCAGAAGCTCTCAACCCCGCTCATCCTTTATTGGAACGGCTTCGGTTCCTATCTATTTCCGATAGCAATCTTGATGAATTTTACATGGTGCGGGTCGCCGCTTATAAATCAGATTTGACACCTGATATTGCTAAAATATCCGTTCATGGCCAAAGTAATTCAGATTTATTAAAACAAATTGCTTTTGTTGCAGGCAAACTTATTGAGGGACAAGCACGGACATGGCGACTTCTGCGCCAGGAACTTAAAGGGGAAGGATTTGAAATTCTGGATGTCACGGATTTATCAGAAACTGAAACGCAATGGCTGGAAAATTATTTCAGAATAAATATTTTTTCGACGTTGAGTCCATTGGCTATTGACCCAGCTCATCCTTTCCCCTGGATCCCCAATCGGGGACTTGCCATCGCCTTTACGCTCAGAAATGAAAAAACTGGTAAAATAACTCATGAGATTCTCTCTGTTCCTTCCATGATCCAGCGCTTCGTCCGTATTCCTGCTCCTGTGTATCGATTTGTTCCCCTCGAGCAAGTTATAGCTAACAACATATAAAACGGTCATATTTTATTATCCTGAAATAATTGCTCGATAGAACACCTTTTTTTGCGTCTAATTGCTTTTGCTTGTGCCCATTTATGCTCGATGGGATTAAAGTCTGGAGAATAAGGAGGCAGATACAGCACGATATGCCCTGCCTCAGCAATTGCTTTTTGCATCGCTTTTCCCTTATGAAAGGTGGCATTATCCAAAATAAGGACGCTTTTAGGAGGCAGTTTCGGAAGTAAATCGTCAATGATCCATTGTGTAAACACCTCGGTATTAATCGAGAAGCAGAACAAGCTCACGGTCAATAGCAGACCTTGGAATAAGGCGCCGATGACATTCGTTCGTCCCTTTGCTCCCCAATCATGAATCCCCTCACATCTCTTTCCTTTTGGAGAATAACCATGAGTGCGTGGCATATGGTGTGCAAATCCAGATTCATCAAGAGAAATGATAGGATGCCCTGCTTCTTCATAAGCTTTCAGCTCTTGACAAAAAGTAGCACGCTTTTCTGGATCGGCCTTGGGATGTTTGAGCGTTTTTTTTATAGGTCACATTCAAGCGTTTTAAAGCGTGCCATATCCCGCATAGAGCTCACACCAAGACGTTCTGCTCTCTCGTACTGATAAGCATCAGGATAAAGCTGTATATCTTCTTTAAGGGCATCCATATTAAGCTTAGTGGCTGGTTTATGACGATGTGTCTGAGGCTCAGGCTTCTTGACCCATCTGACAAGACTGGTCACTCCAACACCAAAGAGATCCGCCGTTTCAGCAAAACTCAAATTTTTCTTCTTTTTTACAGATAAAACACGAAGTCTAAAATCTAATGAATAGGTCATGGAATAATCCTCTTAAAAATTATCCATAATATAACCATTTTAAAGGTTTTTAGCTATATATGAAAGACAAAGGCCAGTCCTGGGAAATGTATGCTGACGGCAGTTACCATTGCCTGAAAAGGAACAGCAAATCTTTTACGGCGCATCATTATTTCATGCAGAACCCTAGCCTTTCGGGAATGAGCGTAGGAGAGAGTTAGAGACACGACAGATATTCCACTGATCATAATCCCTTCTGGGAATCTTTGAAAGCTATGGTAAAGTAACGGCATGAAGACGGATATTGCTGAATTTCACAAATTTTACGAGAGTCGGCTGGGAAAGCTTGCGCAGAAATACATTGCGCGAAAAATTTCTTCTTTATGGCCTGATGCAGTGAACGACATCATTGTGGGATATGGCTATCCTTTGCCCTATATTGAGCGATATTATGCCCGTGCCGCGCAAATAGCCGTCCTCATGCCTTGTTTCCAGGGGGCATCTCCCTGGCCGGAAGATCAGGCCAATACAGTGACTCTGACACAAGCAGATCGTCTTCCTCTCAAGGATAATTCCGTGAACCGCATTTTGATTATCCATGCCCTGGAGCATTCTGAAAATCCCCTTCAGCTTTTACGTGAAGCATGGCGTGTGCTGGTAGATGGCGGATGTGTTCTAATTGTCGTCCCCAACCGGCGGGGATTTTGGGCGCGAAATCCTCGCACCCCCTTTGGAGTCGGCGAACCTTATTCCGGTTATCAGCTCTACGCCTTGATTGAAGACAGCCTTTTTACGCCATCCAAGCCTCTTTACGCTCTTTTTACGCCCCCCACCCGGCTTAAAGGTGTTTTGACAGCAGCAGATACGCTGGAACGTCTGGGTACCGGCTGGATGAAAAAAATTGGCGGCGTTACCTTGATTGAAGCACACAAACAGGTAATCTCTCCTGTTTTTGAGCGCCCCGCTCCCTGGCGCTCGCGTATTTTTATTCCCAATCCCTCACCAAAAAAATTTCTATAACGATACTCTATAAAGGATGAACGACGTTGGTCACAACGCCCCAAATCATGAAATCCATCGCGTCGGTAATTTCTATAGACGGATAGGAAGGATTTTCAGGCATCAGGAAAAGCTTGTCGTTTTCCTTGAAAAGACGTTTAACGGTTAATTCGCCATTGATGACAGCAATCACAACCTTGCCACTTTGCGGACGCAGCGACCGATCAACCACAAGAAGGTCACCTGTGTGAATACCCGCTTCAATCATGGAATCTCCACTGACCCGAACGAAAAAAGTCGTTTCCGGATTACACAGAATATGCTTGTTTAAATCAAGGACTCCCTCTACATAATCTTCGGCAAGAGAAGGCATCCCTGCTGCAACACGGCTTGTAAAAACAGTTGCAGGCACAGATTCAGGATTGAGGGATGGCCAATAAATAACTTCAACCTTAGTGCGACCTGGTTCTGGTTTAAGCTTTTTGGGAAATGCCAATAACATCTGCTTTATATTCTCTGCTGCACTGACCGGAACTCGAATAACCTTTGTTTCTTCACCAAACTTTCCTGATCCCTTTTTTCGACCTGCGACTGAACGCTTTTGCTCTTTTACAACCATCTTTTCTACCTTCATCTTCCGTTGCACAAACCACTTCTCGTCAAAGGCTATACCTGACCTGACAAACTTGCGATCACTCTCTTCAAATACATGTATTCAGGACATCAATCTATTTCTATTCTCTCTTATTCTTTCTACTTTGCTATACCGAGACCCTCTTAAAAACACAAGAGAATTTTATAACCATGGAAACTTCTTCTACTTTTCTTTTTCTGTGTTCTTTACCTTTAAGGGGCGACTATAGTACAGTGAGCATGATTTTTGTTTATTGTAACATCAAAAGGTAGTTTCCAAAAGGTGAATTCGGCATTAAACCCCTTGAATAATGTTGTAGATTTCAACGCTTCTGCTCTGGAGAATAAAGAGCTCAAAGAGCGCACGCCTCCTCATAATCTTGAGGCAGAAGCTGCCCTGCTGGCTGCGCTTCTTCATAATAACCTGGCCTATGAACAAATTTCCGATATTTTGGCTCCCGAACATTTCTGTCAGGAAGTTCACGGCAAAATTTATCAGGCTATAGGGAATCTGATCGAACGCGGACAGGTGGCTGATGCCATTACACTCAAGAATTTCTTTGAACAGGATCAAGTCCTGCAAGAAATGGGTGGCCCTCAATACCTTATGCAATTGGTTCAATCCCTGATTTCTGTGATCAATATCCGCAATTATGCCGAGCTTATTTACGATCTTTATCTGCGACGACAATTGATTGATCTGGGAGAGAATGTTGTCAACGACGCATTTACACCTTCCCTGGAAGTGCCTGCAACCCAACAAATTGAAAAAGCCGAGCAGAGGCTTTTTGATCTCGCAACTGTAGGGCAATCTGATCGGGGATTTGTTCCTTTCTCTCGCGCCCTTACCCTGTCAATTTCCTCAGCAGAAACAGCCTTTAAGCGAGATAGTCATATTGTGGGCGTCACCACAGGTTTGCGCGATATAGACAAATGGCTAGGGGGATTACATCCCTCTGACCTTATTATTATTGCGGGACGCCCTTCCATGGGTAAAACAGCTCTTGCCACGAACATTGCCTTCAATGCGGCACGAGCTTCCCTGAAACAAACGCAAGGGGGGGGTGTTGTCGGTTTTTTCTCTCTTGAAATGTCGTCCGAGCAATTGGCAACTCGTTTACTTGCGCAAGAAGCGGGCGTTTCCTCTGATAAAATTCGACGAGGTGAAATTACGCAAACTCATTTCCCCAAATTTCTGGATGTAGGGCGTGAATTGGCAGATTTACCCCTTTATATTGATGATACACCGGCCTTGTCAGTCTCTGCGCTCAGGACACGGGCGCGGCGGCTTAAACGCAAATTTGGGCTGGATCTTCTGGTGATCGATTATTTGCAGCTCCTTCACTCATCCCATGTGACTGGAAAAGCCAGCGAAAATCGTGTCCAGGAAATATCTGAAATAACCCGCAATCTGAAAGGGTTGGCCAAAGAGCTGGATGTTCCTGTTATTGCCCTTTCCCAGCTATCTCGCGCCGTGGAACAACGTGAAGATAAGCGCCCTCAACTTTCAGATTTGCGGGAATCGGGATCCATCGAGCAAGATGCCGATGTGGTGGGTTTTGTTTTTCGTGAAGAGTATTATGAATCTCGAAAAGAACCCTCTGAAAACACGGATAAGCATCGGGAATGGCAAGAAAATATGGATCGAATCTGTAATACGGCTGAGTTTATTATCGCAAAACAGCGTCATGGCCCTGTGGGGACTGTCAAACTTTATTTTGAGGGAGCTTTAACAAAATTTGGAGATCTGGATCAAACTCATGCTTAAGAAACGTCAATGACTCTTGCTCCCCAACATTGCCCTTCTGTACGTACAGACACTCTTCCATCCCACGTGACGATGGCGCTGGAAATTGATCTTTCAGCAATTGTCCATAATTATCATCTCACAAAATCCTGTGTGCGGTCAGGTTGTGACATTGCAGGCGTTGTAAAAGCAGATGCCTATGGACTTGGAATGATCCCCGTTGCAGGAACTCTGTGGCAAGAAGGATGCCAGCATTTTTTCGTCGCATTTGTGAACGAGGGAATTGCACTCAGAAAAGTTCTCCCTGAAGCTCATATTTATGTTCTCTCAGGGATACTCCCCCACACAGAAGATGTTTTTCTTGAATATAATCTGACTCCCGTGTTGGTGGATCGAGATCAGATAGAACGATGGCGTTTGCAAGCGCATCAGTTGGGTCGTCGTCTTCCCGCAATTTTACATGTTGATACAGGGATGACACGCAATGGGTTATCGTATCGTGAAATTATGAAACTCACACAACACAATGATAGTTTCCAAGGACTTCAGCTTGATTATGTGATGAGCCACCTGGCGAGCAGCGAAGAGATAGAAAACCCTGAGAATGAAGCGCAGCGGAATGTTTTTGAACGTATGCGGTCGCTTCTTCCTGTTACCAAGGCTTCTCTGAGTAACTCATCAGGCATCACGCTGGGAGAGTCGTATCATTTTGACCTGGTTCGTCCCGGGCTGGGTTTGTTAGGGTATGCGCGTCCCTTTCCTTTTGCAGAACAAATACGCCCTGCCGTCAAAGCATCAGCACGCGTTGTCCAGTTAAATGAAACCCACAAAGGCCAACCTGTCGGCTACAATGCCTCTTACCGGTGTGAGCGCGCTTCCAGACTTGCAACGCTGGGACTGGGTTATGGAGATGGTTTTTTCTGGAATTTATCCAATCGGGGCGTCGTATGGTTTGGCACTTATCCAGCACCTATCGTCGGACGCGTGTCGATGGATTTTGTGGTCGCAGATGTGACGGATATTCCTGAAAACCATGTTTTCACAGGCGCATGGGCAACGCTCTTTGATTCTTATGAAACAGTCCATCAATTGTCCCGGCAGGCGAACACATTCAATTATGAGCTTCTCACATCTCTCGGTTCGCGCTATTATCGGCAATATTTGAAGGGAAAGGACAAAGCGTGATCAGATTTATTCAAAAAATTGGTCAGTTATTTCTTGGTTTTCTCGCCACAACAGGAAAGTTGACGCTTTTTACATTTCAGTCCCTTAGCGCAGGGTTGCGCCCACCTTATTATCCCCGCCAAATATTAAGGCAACTTAGTGATATTGGATATTATTCCTTGCCTGTCGTAGGGTTAACGGCGATGTTTACAGGCATGGTTCTGGCGCTTCAAAGCTATACAGGGTTTTCGCGTTTTTCAGCCTCAGGCGCTGTAGCGACAGTGGTTGTCTTGTCGGTCACTCGTGAACTTGCCCCTGTTTTGGCTGGACTGATGGTAGCAGGCCGCATTGGAGCTGCCATGGCTGCAGAAATCGGGACGATGCGGGTGACCGAGCAAATTGATGCTCTGTCTATGCTCTCTACAAATCCCCTGAAATATCTTGTAGCACCCAGATTAATTGCAGGTGTGACGATGCTGCCTCTACTTGTCATCGTTGCGGATATTATTGGCGTATTTGGGGGGTATCTTGTTTCCATTTACAAGCTGGGCTTTAATCCGGGACATTACCTTAAACAGACCTTTGATTATTTAAAAGCCATTGATGTGATCTCAGGACTTGTAAAAGCTGCCGTCTTTGGATTTTTCATTGCCTTGATGGGGTGTTATCAAGGCTATCATTCTAAGGGGGGTGCGCAGGGTGTTGGTATGGCAACAACCAATGCGGTCGTTTCAGCCTCTATTCTTATTCTGCTTTTCAACTATCTTTTAACAGCGATTTTTTTTGACAAATGACAAACACACGCCTCACCCTTAAAAACGTCCATAAAAGTTTCGGTACAAAAAAGGTTTTGCAGGGCATCACCCTTGATGTTCATGAGGGAGAATCTCTCGTTGTCATCGGGGGATCAGGAACCGGAAAATCGGTGATGCTTAAATGTATTTTGGGATTATTGCCAGCTGATACCGGAAGTATTATACTGGATGGTCAGGAACTGGTTAAGTCCCCTGAATCAGTTCTGGAAGCAGCGCGTCAAAAAATCAGCATGCTTTTTCAGGGTTCGGCACTCTTTGATAGCCTTCCAGTATGGGAAAACGTTGCTTTTGGTTTACTGCAAGAAAAGCGTGTCAACCGCCAAGAAGGTAAGGCGTTGGCGATCAAAAAACTGGCCGCCGTGGGAATGCCTAAAGAAGTTGCTGATCTGTATCCTGCTGAACTTTCGGGGGGGATGCAACGTCGCGTTGCCCTGGCACGCGCTATTGCTTCTGATCCTAAAATGATATTTTTCGATGAGCCCACCACAGGACTTGACCCCATTATGGCGGGCGTGATTAATGATCTTATCCGTGCCAGCGTCAGGGAATTGGGGGCGACAGCCATTACAATTACACATGATATGGCCAGTGCACGACGTATTGCTGATCGGGTGGCTATGATTTATCAGGGGCAGATTATTTGGCAAGGACCTATAAAGGATATTGAACATTCAAATAATCCTTATATTGAACAATTTACTCATGGCAGGACAGAAGGTCCTATCCAGATTGACGTGAGTTAAAAAATGGCCAAGGACTCATCCGTTTTTGTTTGTCAACAATGCGGAATGACTCAGCCTAAGTGGTCGGGAAAATGTGGAGGATGTGAAAGCTGGAACTCATTTGTGGAAGAAGGCGTGACCCCGAATCCCTTTACAAAGACGTCGAAATACCGCAACCGCTCCAGTTCTATTAAATTTGAAAACCTTGAAGACCAATCCCCTGAAGTTCCCCGTTTTTTTTCTGGTATTGCTGAATTTGATCGCGTATGTGGAGGGGGGATTGTCCCAGGCTCTGTTCTTCTGGTGGGAGGGGATCCTGGAATTGGGAAGTCAACGCTTTTATTGCAAGTAGCAACACACCTGAGTCAAGAACGTCCCTGCTATTATATATCGGGGGAAGAAGCTGTAGAACAAGTACGCGCCAGAGCGGTGCGATTGGGAGTCAGTGCTTCTTCTCTCAAACTTGCTTCCGCGACACAAATTCAGGATATCATCGCTGCCCTTGAAAAAGAAGTAACCCCCCTTGTGATTATTGACTCTATTCAGACCATGTATCTTGAAGGATTGGATTCTGTTCCGGGCTCGGTAAGTCAAGTGAAAGCAGCAACCCATCAACTAATCCAGCTTGCCAAAAAACGCCAAATGTCAATCATTATGGTCGGTCACGTCACGAAGGAAGGCGTTATTGCAGGTCCTCGCGTTCTGGAACACATGGTCGATACAGTTCTTTATTTTGAAGGAGAACGCGGACATCAATTTCGTATCCTGCGTGCCGTTAAAAATCGTTTTGGACCCACGGATGAAATTGGGGTCTTTGAGATGACACAAAAAGGACTGATGGAAGTTCCCAATCCTTCTGCTCTTTTTTTATCGGAACGCCACCAACATGTCAGTGGATCTGCTGTTTTTGCTGGAATCGAGGGAACACGCCCTGTGCTGGTAGAAATTCAGGCGCTGGTGGCGCAAAGTTCTTTTGGGACACCCCGTCGCGCGGTTATTGGCTGGGATGCCGGAAGACTTGCGATGGTTCTCGCGGTTCTTGAATCACGATGTGGCATTGTCTTCGCACAACGTGATGTTTATTTAAATGTTGCAGGGGGACTGAAGATTTCTGAACCAGCTGCTGATTTGGCTGTATCGGTGGCGTTGGTTTCTGCCTTGCATAATATTCCCCTTCCCTATGATGCTATTTTTTGCGGAGAAATTGGTCTTTCCGGTGAAGTCCGTTCGGTAGGGCAAATGGAATCCCGTTTAAAGGAAGCTGCCAAGCTTGGCTTCAAAAAAGCATACATTCCTGAAAAGCGCGGTGCAAAATTTACTGGTGAAATGGCAGGGTTCCAGTTTACACTGAAAGAACATAAATTTTTAGGAGAAATAATAGCGGACTTCCTGATCGTCGATCAACCGCTTCAGAAAGCAAGTCACTATGCCTGACATGGAAACAATTACGGCTGCACTTAATTATATTGATTTTATTGTTTTTGCAGTGATGAGTCTATCGATTCTGATAGGTCTCGTTCGGGGGTTCACGCGCGAATTCTTTGGAGCATTAGCTTGGACAGGAGCTGTTTTAATCACATTTTGGGGACATCATTACTTGCAAGCCCCCATGCGTTCCTGGATGGGAAATTCTTTTTTGGCTGATCTGATAACGATTATTGTTTTGTTTATTGTTGCCTTGTTTACTCTTTTAAGCATGACTCGGTCTCTCTCCTTGCGTGTCAAAGCCAGTGTGCTAGGGGGGCTGGATCGATCTCTTGGCATTATTTTTGGATTTGGGCGAGGGGCTGTTATTTGTATTGCCGTTTTTCTGATCGTTAATAGTTTATGGAAACCTCATAATCGTCCTCGAGAACTGGTTACTGCCCGTTCATATCCGTTTTTGCTTGAAGCCACTGCTTTATTTTCTCGCCTTCTTCCCAAAGGCACTATTCCTGCGGCCTTTTATCATCCACAACCTCTTTTAGACGAAGCAGGAAAGAGTATTTTACCTATTTTGGAAACACGTTCTGCAGAAGATTTGATGGAAGCCCTGGCAAAACCCAAGACTCTCGCTCAAGGAAATAAGGAAGCTTCGGGCTATCCTGAAGAACGTCGTCGAGATATGGATCGGCTTTTTAAGAATTATGAAAAACAGGAAGAGTGAGTTTTTTATCTTTTCTATCAAAAAATACATAAGTATCTTATACTTGAGGACTTTCAAAATTTGGTGAGATGGACGAGTGGTTAGTCCTTCGAGCTCAGATTTTAAAAGACGAAAGGTTTTGCAGAATATCAAAATTTATTCAAGGAATGGTTATAACTATAGTGAAAATAGCCCAAAACGAAGAGTTTTAACGCCAATGTCGATGATGGTGCCACCACCAACCCGGATAAGGATCCACAACCACTGGGGGATAGGGTTCTACAATCACTGAAGGCTCTTGATCAATGATTACTGGAGAAGATGATTCAAGGCAGACCGTTAATAGTTGCTCACAATTATTATAGCATTTTTCACGACTGGGGCCACCATTTGGGTGTTCATTTTTACAAGTTGAAGAACAAAGATTATGTTTTTCCTGGCAACCCATAACAGACATTTCACGTATAGCAGGACTTTCAGTGACAACAGGCCTGGTTATTTCATATGCACATCCACTTAAAGCTGCAGACAGGATGAATATTTCTAAAAGCTGTTTTATGATGTCCCCCATAAGATTAACAAAATATTATTTTCAGGATAGTCAGATAATACTAAAGAAATGATTAACAAGCATGAAAAACAGCCATTGTATTTTCGAGATATTTAACTAAAAAATGATTATGTGTTAGGTTATTCATGAGAGAAAATTTTTCATAGATAAGTTGTTTTACAAGAAGTTTGGTTCTGCTTCTTATGTTAAGCTATATTTAAGGTCATCAACATTACCAGTGTCGCGTATGTAAATGTCAATCATGTCCACACGGGGTATTTCCCCTTGCCTTAAAGTCCTTTAAGATTGTTCTTTATGGGATGTGTGGAGTTTTATGGGTAATATTGCCAAGTTGTTTGGTGTCAGCCTCAAGATCAAAATGCTGATAAAGTAAGAGTTTTCAGCTTTCAGAGAAAAATTTCATCTTCATGATTTTTTGTTGATATTTTGGAAGAAAAATATAGACCATCATTGCAAGAATGGCATATTTAACTATAACACTGCTGTAGAGGATAAAATTATTCTCCCCTGCAAAGGACATACTTTTGGCAAATATCACCAAGCTCGCCAAAGATCCCATGATGATAAGAATTTTTTTGAAAGAAAGCGGCTGAAATATTGGAATTTGTGCATGAAGATAAGGCAAGCAATAACTATATCCCAACAACACTCCTACGCATGCCAGCAGCCTTGAAGAATAAAACGCGCCGTGAGACACGATAAGATATAATAATAAGATTGCGGCTATTAGTAGGTAAAGGCTTGTCCGCTTTCCTTCAAACCATTTTGACGTAACGCGCTGAACGTATGAATTGTTCCACAGAAAAAGAATCAACACTCCAAAAAGAAATCCTGCGACAACATCATTAAGGCTATGAACGCCTAGATAGACTCTCGATGCCATCATATAGCTAACAACATATAAAACGGTCATATTTTATTATCCTGAAATAATTGCTCGATAGAACACCTTTTTTTGCGTCTAATTGCTTTTGCTTGTGCCCATTTATGCTCGATGGGATTAAAGTCTGGAGAATAAGGAGGCAGATACAGCACGATATGCCCTGCCTCAGCAATTGCTTTTTGCATCGCTTTTCCCTTATGAAAGGTGGCATTATCCAAAATAAGGACGCTTTTAGGAGGCAGTTTCGGAAGTAAATCGTCAATGATCCATTGTGTAAACACCTCGGTATTAATCGAGAAGCAGAACAAGCTCACGGTCAATAGCAGACCTTGGAATAAGGCGCCGATGACATTCGTTCGTCCCTTTGCTCCCCAATCATGAATCCCCTCACATCTCTTTCCTTTTGGAGAATAACCATGAGTGCGTGGCATATGGTGTGCAAATCCAGATTCATCAAGAGAAATGATAGGATGCCCTGCTTCTTCATAAGCTTTCAGCTCTTGACAAAAAGTAGCACGCTTTTCTGGATCGGCCTTGGGATGTTTGAGCGTTTTTTTATAGGTCACATTCAAGCGTTTTAAAGCGTGCCATATCCCGCATAGAGCTCACACCAAGACGTTCTGCTCTCTCGTACTGATAAGCATCAGGATAAAGCTGTATATCTTCTTTAAGGGCATCCATATTAAGCTTAGTGGCTGGTTTATGACGATGTGTCTGAGGCTCAGGCTTCTTGACCCATCTGACAAGACTGGTCACTCCAACACCAAAGAGATCCGCCGTTTCAGCAAAACTCAAATTTTTCTTCTTTTTTACAGATAAAACACGAAGTCTAAAATCTAATGAATAGGTCATGGAATAATCCTCTTAAAAATTATCCATAATATAACCATTTTAAAGGTTTTTAGCTATAGTAGCAATCATCCCTGCACAAAATATTCTGACAAACCTTGAGGACGATGCCAGGAAAAGACATCCCCAAAAGACTGTCCCTATCTGAGCATCACCACTGGGGAATCCCCATGGATCCTGTAAGGAAATTAAATGCAAGGAAGAAGGGGGGCGAGGAATGGAAAAAATCAATTTTAATATGCGGTTTATAAGCGTTGAAAAAGGAATGAGAAATCCAAGGTGAATAAAGAGGGGAATTTGAGGACGCAGCCAGTACCCTATTCCAATAGCGGACATAAAAAAGTAATCACTGGCAAAAAAAGGAAATATTTTAAAAAAGAGTGTTAACGCATCACACCTAAAGTTTAAAATCCAGTGCGGATCAATCGTCCAGAACATCAAAATACCTTCTTTTGGAAAAGCCTTATGGAAACAGGAAGCAAAAATGCAACAATAAAGTACTGTAATTGAGTAATAGGGGAAGGTTGCATTTTTAAAGATGTTTTCTGAAAGAGGCTATAGACTAATGTTATGCTTAAAAAACACAAACAAAGAGCCAGGACTTTTTCTTTCCATTTTGCTTCCCGAAGAGAGTGATAGGCCATTCCCCAACCAGATGTAAATCCAACAAGTGCATAAAAAGCCACCCAGGCATGAGCAGGAATTTTTGCCGTCCAATGAAGACAGGCGAGCATTAAAATAGCGAGGGGCAATAAAAATATCCCTGCCAAATACGGCTTTTTCTTGAGAAAAACAAAATAATGAGAAACAGTCTTAAAACCTGTCAGCGTCAGAAAACCAAAGCCAAGAGCGCCAAGAATATCCAGCCAATTGTGATAACCAAAATGAACCAAAGCCCAACCAATACCCGTTAAAAGAAAGCACAGCAAAATTCTTAATGATAAAGAGGGGAATGCCATCATAAGCCATCCATAAAAAACACATGAAACTTGCATATGACCGCTTGGAAAAGCAAATCCTTCCTTGCCAAGAGAGGCAGAGAGAGGAATTTGAAAAATTGATTTCAAGAGTGAATTAAAAATCATCGTGAAAAGTAAAAGATAAAAAGCCTGTCCAAAAACACTTCTCTTAAAGACAATAAATCCCACGACAATCAAGGGAATAAGTGTTGTTTCGTGATTAAAAAAGAGAAAAAAATCAGCTAATTTATCAGAAAGAATCATGTCTTTGGCGTTCCCTGAACAAACTTTATATTTTTTTCATTTCAGGAACGACCTCTTTTTCAGGCGTCAAGAGATGCTTCCATTCAAAAAGCATATCAAGTGCTGCCCGAGGGGTCAAGGTTTCCAGATCCAGCACTGAAAGCGTTTTCTCTACCACCGAAGCTTGCTGGAGCGCCGCTTCTGCAACCTCATTCATTTCAACAGGCTTTGTTGAAGCTGTAGAGAAAAGAGGAAGATCCAGTATTTTACGTTCCTGATACCCTTTAGATTGCTCAAGGATTTTAAGAAAATTTTCTGCCCGATGAATAACGATGGGCGGAATTCCTGCCAACCGCGCCACATGGAGACCATAAGATCGATCAGCAGCACCCTTCACGATTTGATGCAAAAAGATAACTTCGCCTTTCCATTCCCGTACTTTCATCGTGTAGCATACAAGGTTCATCATTTTCTGTTCGAGATCTGTCAGTTCATGGTAGTGGGTCGCAAAAAGAGTCCGGCATTTTATCTGATCATGGAGATGCTCAAGAACAGCCCATGCCAATGATAATCCATCATAGGTAGAAGTGCCTCGGCCAACTTCATCCAGAATAACAAAGGATTTGGATGTTGCCTGATTTAAAATCGCTGCAGTTTCCACCATTTCGACCATAAAAGTAGAGCGGCCGCGTGCCAAATCGTCCGAAGCACCTACACGACTGAAAAGCCTATCCACAACTCCAATACGGGCAGAGGCAGCAGGAACATAAGACCCTATTTGAGCCAGCACAACAATAAGAGCGTTTTGCCTTAAAAATGTGCTTTTTCCTGCCATGTTTGGTCCTGTCAGAAGCCATTGTCGGGACTGGCTTTCTATCAGGCAATCATTGGCGCAGAAAGTTGTTTCATTAGAGGCGACCAATGCCTGTTCTACAACAGCATGACGACCGCTACGCACGTCAAAATCCTGGGATCCATCCAACTGGGGGCGACAATAATTCCGCATTTTGGCAAGATGAGCCAACGAGGATGCGACATCAAACACAGCCAATGCCTGGGCAGTACCTAAAATGGGGTCAGCCTGGGCAACGACTTCCCTGATCAAATCCTCAAAAAGCCTGAGTTCCAGCGCCAGGGCATGGACTGCAGCCTGATTGAGTTTCTGTTCAAGTTCCGCTAACGCAGGTGTTGAATACCTTATGGCGCCGGCTGTGGTTTGGCGATGAATAAAATCACTCCCTACTTTAGAAATATGATTGGTCGTGACTTCTATGTGATAGCCGATGATATTATTATGTTTGATCTTCAGGGATGGAATCCCGTATTGCTCACTATAGGTCGTTTGAAGATTTTTCACATGGGACGATCCTTCGTCACGCAAACGCCTTATTTCATCAAGTTCCGGTAAATAGCCATCCGCAATAAAGCCTCCCTCACGGGTATGGGGAGGCAATTCTTCTTTCAAGGACCTGGTTAAGCGATCAATCAGCACATCCTGAAAACTGATTTGGTTTTTCAGGGACGCAAGCGCTTCATGTGCAGACCTTTCAATCACCTTTTGGAGTTGGGAAGCCTTGTGTAATCCATCGCGCAGCGCCGCCAGATCCCTGGGACTACCTCGCCCCAGGGAAAGCCTTGCCAGAGATCGCTCCATGTCAGGACACCCCTTCAGAATACTGCGCACCTCTTCCCTGAGTTGGTGCAACTGAAAAAAAGCATCTACGCGCTGGAGCCGTTCATCGATTTCATCGCAATAAGCCAACGGTAAAGCCACGTATTGTGCCAGCAGACGACTTCCGCTTGCGGTTATGGTTTGATCAATGGCTGAGAACAAGCTTCCCTTGCGTTCTCCGGTTGGTGTTACCAAAAGCTCAAGGTTCCGACGCGTTGAAGCATCAATTTCCAGAAACTTGCCAGAAATAACGCGTTGAGGGGGTCTGAGAACAGGCAGACCCCCTTTTTGGGTCAGATGAACATAATCAAGAAGCGTCCCAGCAGCTGTCATTTCAGCTTGAGAAAAAGCGCCAAATCCCTCAACTGCCTTGATACCATAAACGGACTCCAGACGTTTGATAGCGTTCTCTCTGTCAAATCGGCTGGAAGGAAGAGGATGCAGTTGTTTGCGCCACTCTCGAAAGAGGTCGTAAAGATCAGGTTCCTGAATCAGCTTTTCCGGCACCACCAACTCACTGGGTCGAAGACGTGCCAAAGTCTCTTCAAGGCTTTCTTTTTTACAGGATTCCAGCGAAAAAAAAGCGGAAGAGATGTCCATGACCGCCAGGGAAAAACCTTTGGGTCGTACATCCAGATCTGGTGTTAAAACAACCAGGTAATTATTGATCCGCGCTTCCAAAAGAGTGTCTTCTGTTAATGTCCCAGGAGTAACGACACGGATAACATCTCGTTTCACAACAGATTTGGGGCCGCGTTTTTTTGCTTCACTGGGGTCTTCTATCTGTTCACAAATGGCCACACGGAATCCCTGCCGCACCAGTCGAGCAAGATAATTTTCATAGGCATGATAAGGAACGCCACACATGGGAATATCTTCGCCTTCTGCCTTCCCCCGTCGTGTAAGAGTAATGTCAAGGGCTTCGGCGGCCTGAATGGCATCCTCAAGAAAAAGCTCGTAAAAGTCGCCCATTCTGTAAAACAGCAAACAATCCGGATATTGCTTCTTGATTTGATGATACTGTTGCATCATAGGTGTCATTGGGGAAGTCCCTTAAAGAAATCAGAATTTTGATCAATCATTTGCGTTCTCGGTTGAAATTTCTGAAACAATGGCATTAATATACCCGAAAGATAATGAGTATAAAAAAATACACTTACCATTGAAAGTAACCAAGCTGAATGTTTGAAACAAGGGGGCGATTATTTTTTTTGACATTTCTGGCAAGCTTGCTGGGTGTAAGTGCTGTTGTTCATGCACGACCTTACATTCACGCTGTCGGCTCATCAGCTATTTATCCTTTTGCTATTGCGGTTGCCGAAACTTTTCATCTTAAAACCAGACTCCCCACCCCTGTGATTGAATCAACAGGAACGGGAGGGGGGATTAAAATTTTTTGCACTGGTGTTGGTGATCACACGTCCGATATTGTATTGGCTTCCCGCCCCATGAGCAAACAGGAACGACAGTACTGCGCCCAGCAAGGCGTCAGCGACATTTTGGAAATCGCTTTGGGATTTGACGGCATTGTTGTGGCCACCCCTGATTTTAAGCCGCCTTTTTCATTGAGTCGAGAAAAACTCTATCTGGCTTTGGCGGAAAAAATTAACGGACAACCCAATCAAAACTTTTATTGGTCTGATATCACACCTGATCTTCCCCATCAAAAAATCCGACTCCTGGGGCCTTCTGCTGCTTCGGGAACACGCGAGACATTTACGGCTCTTATCATGGGTCATCATGTCCCAAAGCTGCGCCATGACGGTGTCTATGTAGAAGCCTCTGATCAGGAGACAGTGATTGTTCAAAAGCTTCAACTTGAGCCTGAAGCCCTGGGGATTTTCAGTTTCAGCTTTCTGATGCTGAACAGCGATAAAGTAACTCCCCTTCCCATCGACGAGATCACTCCTACTTTCAAAACAATTATTTCCGGAGAATATCCTTTTTCCCGACTCTTTTATCTTTATGTGAAAAATGATCATATTGAACGTATCAAGGGACTGGGACGTTTTGTAGAAGAATTTATTTCCTCTGACGCCATTGGCCCCGAGGGATATCTTGTTTCCTATGGGTTTATTCCTCAACGTGAAGAAAAGAGACGGTTGGAAGAAGAGAAAATGCGGATACTCATGCGTCAAAAGAAAGCTGTTTTATGACTCTCTTTTATTTTATTTGCCTGGGTATTATTTTTGGGCTGGCCTTTTTTCTGTCATGGTATAAGGCACGCTCTTTTAAAGAGCGTCCTGCATCGCTCCCCGTTTATTATGGTACAGCCAGCAGCATAGCAAGTTTTGGGATTGCCATTATCAGTTATGGATGCCTCTTCCTTTCAGGGATAGAACAAAAAATGCCTGCGATTATCTTTTGCACTTCTCTGGGCTCATTCATATCTTGGTCTATGATGACCCCTGGCTTCCGGTCACAAAAATGCGTTGAAAGGATAATGCGCTGTTTTTTAGGCGCAGCAGCTTTTCTCTCTATTTTTATAACCATTGCGATTATTTTTACGCTTTTTTTTGAAACCATTCGTTTTTTCAATGTAATTTCTCTGAAAGAATTTCTCTGGGGAACGCAATGGAATCCCCAAATTACCTACCAAGATACAAATCATGTTGAGGATTATGGGCTTTATGGCGCCGTTCCTCTTTTTACCGGCACCCTTCTTATCATGCTCATTGCCATGACCATTGCCCTGCCCACAGGCCTTTTCATTGCTATCTATACGCGAGAGTATGCCAAAGCACGCACCAGAAATCTCATCAAGCCCATCATTGAAATTCTGGCAGGCATCCCAACCATTGTTTATGGTTTTTTCGCCCTTGTTGCTATTATGCCATTATTACAAGGATTTGGTGAGCGGATAGGTGTTGAAATATCTCCTCAAAGCGCTTTAGGTGTAGGAATTGTCATGGGATTGATGATTATTCCTTACATTTCTTCCCTTTCTGATGATGCGCTTGGTTCCGTCTCACAGGCCTTGCGGGATCATTCCCTTGCGCTTGGAGCAACTCCTTCGGAAACAATTAAAAAAGTCGTTATTCCTGCTGCTTTTCCTGGCATTATGACCGCGATTTTATTAGCTGTTTCAAGAGCGATTGGAGAAACGATGCTGGTCGTTATGGCCGCGGGATTGACAGCCAATTTGACTTTTAATCCTTTAGAATCGGTCACGACGATTACAGTTCAAATTGTCAGTCTATTGACAGGAGATCAGGAATTCAACAGCCCCAAAACTCTTTCAGCCTTTGCGCTTGGGATGGCTTTATTTTTGATGACGCTGCTCTTGAATTTTATATCGCTGTGCATTGCAAGGAAATATCATGAAAAATATGACATCTGAATCTTCTTCCTTGATGCGCTCTGCTGCGGCCAAAAAGTTACCCCGTCGATACGCAGCAGAAAAACGGTTTAAGTTTTATGGCAAGCTTGCCATTTTTTTCGCACTTGTTTTTTTGCTGACTCTTTTATATGGCACAATCATGCGAGGACTTCCTGCTTTTCAAAAAACTCAGGTTGGTTTGGATATTTTATTCGATCCCGCCTTTATCGCTGAAGGCAGCCATTGTTCTTTGCCTTCCCTTGTCAATGAGTCGCTTCTGAAACTTTTTCCTGACACGTCAAAAGAAGCTCTGAATAATTTTCGTCCCCTGATCAGCCCCGGTTCGTGTCGCATCTTGCTAGAGAGAATACAAAATCATCCTGAAGATAAAGATCGCACCCTGCGTATATGGCTTCCTCTGTCAGATGATGCAGACTTGTTTTTAAAGAACAGTGAATCTCAAAAATCCCTGCACAAATATCGACGCCTGAATGCCGAACAAATGCAGGCGCTTGATAAAATAGAACAAAAAGGAAGATTAAAAACGATCTTTAACTGGGGATTTTTTACGCGAGGAGATGCCCGCAATCCTGAATTTGCCGGAATTGCAAGCGCTTTTGCAGGATCGTTTTATGTCATTATCATTGCTTTGCTGTTTGCCTTCCCCATAGGGATTGCGGCCGCTCTTTATCTTGAAGAATTCAATAAGCGTGGTTATCTTTCTCAATGGATTGAAGTCAACATCTCTAACCTTGCAGCAGTGCCGTCAATAGTTTTTGGTCTTTTAGGGCTGGCGCTGTTTTTGGGATTTTTTGGCTTGCCGCGATCTTCTGCATTGGCAGGGGGATTAACACTGGGATTGATGACTCTGCCGACGATCATTATTACCAGCCGTTCTGCGTTGGCTGCTGTCCCCAAATCCATCCGTTATGCGGCTCAGGGAATGGGAGCTTCCGATGTCCAGGTTGTTTTGCATCACGTCCTTCCCCTTGCAATGCCCGGTATCCTTACAGGCTCTATTATCGGAACAGCGCGGGCATTAGGAGAAACAGCCCCCCTTTTGATGGTCGGCATGATGGCTTTTATTGGTGATATTCCTCATTCCCCCCTGGATCCTGCATCGGCCTTGCCCACTCAGATTTTTATGTGGGCACGTAATCCTGAACCAGGATTTATAGCGAATGCAGCCGCAGGTATCATTGTTCTTTTGGCTTTTATCATTTTTATGAATATGATTGCCATTATTTTGCGACGTAAGTTTGAACAGCGGTGGTAAGGAACAAAAAATATGAATACACAATTTCCTGTTAAAATTACCACAAAAAATTTGAGTCTTTATTATGGCTCAAAACAAGTCCTGTTCAGAATCAATCTGGGTATCCCTGCTCAGGAAGTAACCGCTCTTATAGGCCCTTCGGGCTGCGGCAAAAGCTCATTTCTCAGGTGTCTGAATCGTATGAATGATGCTATTGACGGTGTTCGTTTACAGGGTAATGTTTTTTTGGAAGAACAAGATATTTATCAAAAAACTGTTGATGTTGTTCAATTAAGATCCCGTGTGGGGATGGTCTTTCAAAAACCAAATCCTTTTCCAAAATCTATTTACGATAACGTCGCTTATGGACCGCGGATTCATGGTCTCTATCGTCACAAAAGTGAATTGGATGAGATTGTGATTCGATCTCTTGAACGAGTCGGACTTTTTCAAGAAGTGCAGGATCGCCTTTATCAGCCTGGCACAGGTCTTTCGGGCGGACAGCAGCAACGTTTATGCATCGCACGCGCCATTGCCATTAATCCCGAAGTCATTCTGATGGATGAACCCTGTTCAGCGCTTGATCCCATTGCGACGGCACGCGTGGAAGAATTGATTGACGAACTCAGAGAAAACTTTACCATAGTGATTGTCACGCATTCACTTCATCAAGCGGCGCGTGTTTCACAAAAAACAGCTTTTTTTCATTTGGGCGAGTTGGTTGAAGAAGGAGAAGCAGGAGAGCTGTTTACAAATCCCCTTGATGAAAGAACCCAGGCTTATATTACAGGTCGTTTTGGCTAGAAAGGGCAAGACTCATGGTTTCAAATCACATTGTAAAATCCTATGACGAAGATTTGAAATATCTTAGTCATCAGATTTCCATGATGGGTGAGTTAGCGATTGCCCAACTGAACAATGCGATCAAGGCTTTTCTTGATCGTGATTCAGCCTTTGCTCTGAAAGTTATTGATAAAGATCCGACAATTGATCAAATAGAACATGATATAGATGCTTTTGCCATTCGCATGATTGCTTTGCGCCAGCCTGTGGCAAAAGATTTGCGCAATATTATCTCTGCCCTGAAAGTATCCAACCATCTTGAACGTATTGCAGATTATGCAACAAATATTGCAAGGCGTTCCCTTTCAATTGCCGAACTTCCAAAAATTCCATCCATTGATGGGCTGCCTCGCATGACAGAGATGGCAGCCTCAATGATCAATGATGTTGTCTTCGCCTATATCAAGGGAGATGATAAACAGGCTCTTAAGGTATGGCGACGCGATCAGGAGCTTGATGAAAAGTACATAGACTATCTTCATAGCCTTCTTGCGCATATGGCAGAAGACCCCCATAATATGAATGTTTATACGCAGCTTTTGTTTGTGGCTAAAAATATCGAGCGTATCGGTGACCATACAACAAATATTGCAGAAATGGTCTATTACCTGGTTCGTGGCATTCCTTTTGCCGAACCCCGACCCAAAGGAGACTTGGGGTGAGCGCCCAGAAATTAATTTTGCTTCGCGGGCTTTTTGATCAATTTGGTCTTGATGGTTATCTTGTTCTCAAGGCCAACAAGCATCAGTGTGAATATTTAAGACCAGACGAAGAGCGTTTGCAATGGCTGACAAATTTTTCAGGAAGCGCTGGATCTGTCATCGTTTTAAAAAATAAAGCCGCTCTTTTTGTGGATGGTCGATACACTCTTCAAGCTCATCACGAAGTTGACAAATCACTTTTTGACATTATCGATACGACTTATACTTCCCCTCTTAACTGGCTTATGAATCATGTTTCTTCCGGAGAAAAAACAGGTGTTGATCCCTGGCTCATCACGGGACATACATTCAAGGCCTATCAAAAACTTCTCAAGGAAAAAGAAGCTTCGTTGCTTCCAGTTGATCAAAACCTGATTGATTGCCTCTGGCAGAATAAGCCAACACAGCCTGTTCACAAGGCTGTTATTCATCCTCTTGAGGTTTCAGGATTATCTCATGACGAAAAAATAGAGAGTCTGACTGAAAGAATAAAGGAAAAAGATGCTGATGGCACTCTGATCACCATGGTCGAGTCTGTCAATTGGCTCTTTAATATTCGCGGACATGACCTGGACTACATGCCCGTCGTTTTTTCTTTTGCTTTTGTCCATAAAGATGGTAGAGCGACCCTCTTCATGGATTTGGAAAAAGTAACAGATGAAATCCGCCATCATTTGGGTGAAAAGGTTACAATACAATCCTATCAAGCCATCCTTTCTTTCCTTGGGGGACTGGGACATCACAAGCCGATCATTCTGGTAGATCCTGTGTTGTCTCCTCTTAAGCTCATCACCACTCTTGAGGAAACAGGCAGTCGCGTTCTGTGTGCTGATGATCTTACTCTTTTGCCAAAAGCCTGTAAGAATCCCGTTGAGATCAGAGGGATGCGGGAAACTCATCTACGAGACGGCGCAGCACTCACAATGTTTCTGCACTGGGTCATAAAAGAGGCCATTAACCAGAAAGTCACTGAAATCGAAGCGGTTCAAAAGCTGTATGAATTTCGGGCGCGATTCCCTACTTTTTGGGGAGACAGCTTTCCCACAATTTCCGCTGTAAGCGCTCACGGTGCTATCGTTCATTATCGCGTGACGCCTTCCACAGACTGTCTTTTAGAGGCAGATGGGCTTTATCTTGTTGATTCAGGCGCTCATTATCATGATGGCAGCACAGATGTAACGCGAACAATTGTGCTTGGAAAACCTACACCTGAACAAAAAGATCGTTTTACACGCGTATTAAAAGGTCATATTGCCCTCGCTCAACTTATTTTCCCCCAGGGAACAACGGGGGGACAAATTGACGCTTTTGCACGCTCTTTCCTCTGGCAAGCTGGTTTGGATTACGCGCACGGCACCGGACATGGTGTTGGGTCGGTCATGAATATCCATGAAGGCCCTCAAAGAATTTCCAAGTCTGCGAGCACAATTTCCCTACAACCTGGAATGGTTGTTTCCAATGAGCCTGGCTACTATAAAGCAGAACATTACGGTATTCGGTTGGAGAATCTTGCTGTTGTCGTTTCTGTTGATATCCCTGGCGCAGAGCATCCCATGCTGGGATTTGAAACCCTTACTTTGGCACCGGTTGATGTGAGATTGATCGATCATACCTTGATGACGTCTTCAGAAATTAAGTGGCTGAATGAGTATCACCAATATGTTCATGATGCGTTGGCTCCCCTGATCGAAGGAGTAAATGCAAAAAAATGGTTTTATGATGTCACGCAACCCCTTTGCCTATAGATAAAGAATCCGGAAAATTAAAGCGCCCAGAAAATTAAATATAAAAGTATCTTTTCAAGTCCCCATAAAGCAGATATAGTATTTAAGGCAGCGTTGTATAAATGTCAATTTGACAATTTATCTTTTCTTTGTTACACTGCCCTATTAATTAATTCACAATATTAAGAGAGAGAAACATGTCAACAACCGCTTCTTTTAAAGATGGTGATCTTGTAGTGTATCCTGCTCATGGTGTTGGTAAACTTTTATCTATTGAAACTCAGGAAGTTGCAGGTCATGAGCTTAAAGTTTTTGTGATTTCATTTATCAAGAATCGCATGACCCTTCGTTTGCCGATGATGAAAGCACATAATGCAGGACTTCGGAACCTGGCTTCTCCTCATGAAGTGAATACGGCTTTAAAAACCCTGAAAAAAACCCCTGTCAATCGTAAGGTGATTTGGGCACGCCGGGCACAGGAATATGAATTGAAAATCTCCTCTGGTCAATTATCCTCTATTGCCGAAGTTATTCGCGATCTTTATCGAGGCGAGAATCAACCCGATCAATCTTATAGTGAGCGCCAAATTTATCAGGCGGCCTTACAGCGTCTTTCTGCCGAAATTGCAGCAATTGAAAATATTGAAGAAACTCAAGCTACAGAAAAAGTAGAACAAATTCTTCAAGCGGCTTAAATAATGCAACGACCGATCCTTCTTTCAAATAGAGGCCTTTTACGCCTGACCGGAGAAGATCGGAAAAATTTTCTTCAGGGATTGATCACGAATGACATTCATCTTCTGACACCTTTTCATTCACTTTATACCGCCCTCCTAAGTCCTCAGGGAAAATTTCTTCATGATTTCTTTTTGATAGAAGAGGGAGAAACCATTTTCCTGGAAACAGGGAAAGATCAGCTTGAGCCTTTGAAGAAAAGGCTAAGTTTATATAAACTTCGCGCTCAAGTCATTTTTGAAGATATTTCTGATGTGTGTGCTGTTTTCGTCATGTCAGCGGCTCAGGATTCTGTTCCAGGACAAACAGAGACGTGGCAAGGAGGAGTGCGCTTTATAGATCCTCGCCTTTCGTTATTGGGCTCTCGCGGTATTATGCCCTATAAAAAATTTCCTTCTTCTTTTATGTATCAGGATAATGACCAGGAGTATGAACGTTTACGAATACAACTTGGCATACCC
>BBVC01000010.1 GCA_001192655.1 Caedimonas varicaedens | reverse complement strand
GTTCCCACTGAATCATTATTCCTAAACTCCTTTGAAAAGGAGTTAATGCGTGGGTGTATCAAAATTCAACCGATGATCTGTATCATTTTACCTCCGGCGCTAACAGGGGGAGCCGTCTGCATCAAGATCGCTAAAGACGGCAGCGCCCGCATGACGTTTAAACTATAACTTAAAGGAATTGAATCATGAATTTACACCATACTTTACCCATAGACAGGTCTTCTCTGGGAACCATCGATGAGGTGTTTAAGCTGGCAGACTTTATCTCTAAAAGTGATTTCTTTCCCGCCTGGAAGAACAAACCCCATGACGCTGCCGTGGCGATTCTGTTTGGACAAAGCCTTGGGCTTTCTTGGGGACACAGCCTGCTTAACATTGCGGTCATTAACGGACGCCCCACTGTATGGGGCGATGCCATGCTGGCCTTATGCAAACAATCTCCCGTATGGGAAGACTGCGATGAGGACTTTGACGAAAATACCATGACCGCCATTTGCATGGTCAAGCGTAAGGGACAGAAAGAGCAGATCCGCACATTTTCTCAAAAAGACGCTCAACAGGCAGGACTTTGGGGTAAGGTGGGGTATTCGGGAAAGCCCACGCCCTGGGTCTTGTATCCCAAGCGCATGCTTCAGATGCGCGCCCGTGCCTTTGCCTTGCGGGATGTCTTCCCTGATGTTTTGCAGGGGCTAGGATGTACGGAAGAAGTTATGGACTATCCTGATTCCGCGAAGTCAAAGACAGTATCAAAAAGTGAGTCGAACATTGTCTCGTTTCCTACTTCCACTATGTCTGAAACGGAAGCGTTGCATAAAACGCAACAGTTAACAGAGATTCGTTATGCAGACCCACAGCCCACAAGTATACAGAAAACACTCACCCGACCCAAAGAAGGATCCCCGGAGCTTCAGCAGTTTGTGGAAAATCTGGCAAAGTTTAACAAGGGCGGAGTGGTGCAGACACAAAATCAGCCTAAAACGGCTTTTGATCTCATGCGGGAACGGCTAGACGAACAACGGCAACACCAGCAACAAAAAGGCATGGACGCGTTGGAACATCTGAAAACGCTGATGCCTGCCTTGCAAAACGGAAAGGGAGTGTGACATGGAAACGATCCTGATTCCCCGAGACGAGGTTCGTCAAATCCTGGTTGATCTTGAAACCTTCCTTGATCTGGGCTTGTGGGGCTATTTCTTCAGTGCCATGGCACAGCTGGAGGATATTTTAGGCGAAACTCATTATTAGGGAAGAACTTTGTGGTGTGAAGACTTTGTAAAAAAAAGAGGCTCCCCTTTAAGGGGAGCCTAAGGTTCAGGGAGGCTTCACGTCCTGAGAGACGTAGGGTTAAAGAACATACATTCTGTGAACCCTTGCTCTGAATGTTGCATTCAGAGATTGTCTTTATAACACACTTTTCTAAAAAAATCTTTTAAAAGACGATTGATGTTTTTCTAGAATTCTCATAAAGATAGCTTTATGAAGTATAAACAACAGGGTAAAGAGAGGTATTCATGACCCGTGCTGAACTTGTTCAAAAATTAACTCAATCAAATGTATCTTTAACGCCTGCCCAGGCAGAAAAAAGTGTTGAGATTCTCCTTCATGAGATTACCTCTGCAATTGCCAAAGGTCAGCGGGTTGAACTTAGGGGATTTGGGGTCTTTATATCTCGTCAACGCAAGGCACGTTTGGGACGTAATCCCCGAACAGGAGATCATGTCAAAGTTGAGGCCAAGAAGGTTCCCTTTTTTAAAGCAGGGAAACAAATGCGCGATCTTCTTAACAAAAACTCATAAAGGTTTAGAGACATGAACATTGAAACAATCACCAGGGAAGATATTGCTCAATCTATTGCAGAAAAGGTGGCTATTCCGCACAATCACAGCGGAAAAGTTTTAGAGAAAATCCTGGAGATCATGATTAAGGCTCTTGTGAGAGATGGTCAGTTAAAAATAAGCTCCTTTGGCACGTTTATGGTTCTTAACAAGGGTAAACGTGTGGGACGCAATCCCAAGACGGGACAGGAAGTGATCATTAAGCCCCGTAAAAGTGTTTCGTTCAAAGCTTCAGAAAAGCTCAAGCACAAAATAGCCAAGAGTTAAGAAAAAAGGCTCCCTTTTGAGGGGGAGCCTAGATATTAGTAGTTTTGACATTAACATTAAGGCTAATTCCTAACATTAATATATTTTATATAGCAGAATGATGCCGTTAGAATAAAGATGTAAAATTGCCACACTTTTCCATAATGTTAATGCTTTTTTATGACACATATTGAAGCTCTCAGGAAAATATTGGATCGTAAAATTATCTTTGATAAAATCAGGCCTATAAAAAGGATGATTTAATGAAAGATAGTAGTGAAAACAACTTAACATTTAGGATTTTAAAATGAAAAATTTAAAACTTGCCCTGATGGGAACAGCTCTTACAAGCATTTTAGGAAGTGCTGCCATTGCTGGGGATTGCAGCAGTTTCTCTGGTTTTTATCTCGGCACGCAATTGGGTGTAGGGACAACCAATACGGAAGCCAAAGGAACAGTTAACGATGTTGCTGAAAAAAATAAATTTGGAGCAACCGGAGCAATTGGTGGTTTACATGTAGGCTACGGCAAGCATTTTCCAAATCGTTTTTATCTAGGTTTGGAAGCTTATGGTAACCTCAGCGGTAATAAGGAGACTTACAGTCTTGGCGAGAGTAACCGTAAGGTGGAACGTAAAAATTCCTTTGGTGTTAAACTGCGCCCAGGATTTGTTTTTGGTAATGCTTTGTTCTATGGTGCCGTCGGCGTAGAGTCGGCTAGCTTCAAATATTCAGCATCGCAAGACGATGATGCTAATATTGGCAGCAATAATGGTCGCCGTACAGGTATACCTTTAGGATTAGGCGCAGCTTTTCATGCTACAGATCATGTGATTTTGGGAGTAGAGGCAACTCATACTTTTTATAACGCTCGTACCGTTACACTTAGTGATGATGGTGGAAGCTTGAAGTTCCAATCACAAGCGACAGATATCTTTGCTCGCGCTAGTTACAAATGGTAGCATAATTATAACAAACGACCTCAACACTCTAAAAAACCGCACTGCATGTGCGGTTTTTTTATAATATTCTTTCTGATGCACGTTATTTGACTGCCTTTCTGTTAAGATTACCTTTTAGCCTTCTTTCTCTGTGCTGCTGCTACCTGAGCCTGTTTCTTTTGTGCCGCGTCAGCCTTCTTTCTCTGTGCTGCTGCTACCTGAGCCTGTTTCTTTTGTGCCGCGTCAGCTTTCTTTCTCTGTGCTGCTGCTACCTGAGCCTGTTCTTTTGTGCCGCGTCAGCTTTCTTTCTCTGTGCTGCTGCTACCTGAGCCTGTTTCTTTTGTGCCGCGTCAGCTTTCTTTCTCTGTGCTGCTGCTACCTGAGCCTGTTTCTTTTGTGCCGCGTCAGCTTTCTTTCTCTGTGCTGCTGCTACCTGAGCCTGTTTCTTTTGTGCCGCGTCAGCTTTCTTTCTCTGTGCTGCTGCTACCTGAGCCTGTTTCTTTTGTGCCGCGTCAGCTTTTTGTTGTGGTACAATTAATGGTTGTTGTTTTTTTGCTGCACCATTATGCAAGTCATAAACCATGTTAATCAGTTGGCTGTGAAAATTTTTATACTTTTTAAAGGCGGGTAATTTATCAAGAGTTGCTTGCCCTTTTTGTTTATGAAGAGGTAAGGAAAGATAACCGCAGAAATCATTTAACATTAAATCAAATTGATCATTAAAGATCGCCTCCTTTCCATCTAATCTCGCAGGTAAGGGAAAATGTTGATTCTTGTTTCTGTAACAATCTAAGATATGTTTATGTCCATTGCGTAGATCGTTAGCTATCTCTTTACGCAAGTTAATATCGAATTGATTGAGATATGGTATTAAAAAATTTGCAGCGACGTATAGTTTTTGATCCCAATAATTCTCAGCATCTACTGTGTGCCACAATCTCATCAGAAAAAAAACAGGATCTACCAAAGGATGATTAGGTGCAAGAAAATCAAGATCAATTATTTTAAACTTATTGGATTTATCCTCTATCATGATATTTCTCAGATGGAAATCATGATGACAATAAACTTCCAGATCTTTGCCTTTTCTAGTCAAAAATTTTTTTTGAAATTTTCCTAATTCACTGCCTAATCGAGCAAATAAATCAAGGATTGCGTTTTCATTAAAATAGTGTACTGCGCTCTCAAGAGTTTTCCCCTGAACTTTAGGCATAATTTGTAAAAAGCTGATGTCCGTAGGTTGAAAGAAATTATTTTTATGATGGACATTAACTTTCACGATATCGTTGGGAAAACAAAGACTATAATTGGATAATGCTTTCTGCTTCAATAATGCTTTCATCTTCATTTGGTTTTCTTGTAATTTTCTTAAATGATTTTGATCAATTAAGGGATTGAAAATTTTTGCTGCGATTTTTTGATACAAAAAAACCTTTCCATAACCGCCATCTTTTGTCAGTCCATTTTCATTTGCAGCAATGTAATGATTATTAATTAAAAATGGTTTAATTTTATTTTTTGGAGTAAAAAATATTCCAGTCTCGTCTATATTAATTTCCTTGAATTGCGAGGCCAGAACTTGTCCGAATACAAAAATATTTGGCACACCCAGCAATAAAAAAACATAAATAAAATATTTTATTTGTTTCATGCAAACCCTCTTAAACATACAATTAAATTTCATCAAATTAAATAACTACACTCTCTTTGAGCAGACTCTCTTTTCTACTCCATCCTATTTTCGTTCCTATAATGCAAACCAGACTAGTTGTCTTGCTCTTTTAAGAATCTGATCATATTAGCAAGGCTTTTGGGTTCTCTATCTAAACTATTCCATAACACCTCATTTTTTCTGCAAAGATTGATTGATCTTTGTCCTAACAATTTCTCAAACTCCGTCATGGAATGAGTGCCATTATCGCTATCTCTTCCTCGCAGAACATTTATAATATCTTCAAAAATAAAAACTTCTATGCTTTCATCTGTTTCTTTATTTTGACCAATAGAGTTTTCTATAAAGAGTAATATTCTCTGTAACTTCATCTCTTCTTTTTGTTCAAAGAGAAATAAAATATAATCAGACAGCCCACACATTTGGCTAAAATATTTTTTAGCATCTCGTTTAAAATCAAAATATTGTTTTTCTACGAGATGTTTTTTAAATTCTTTATTTATTTCTGGAAAGTTTCGATAAAAATCGTCCATGAACTTTTTATCATAATTTATTTCTTCATCCATCTGTTACTTCAACCCCAAAGAATTTTTAAGCTCTTTTAAAACTTGTTCAGCAATTTGCCTGTCATGTGATGATCCTGGAATGATTCCCTTGTCTTGAAAGTCTTTAGGATGTATTGATAATTTTGAAGGATGATTCTCCAGCCATTTTTCCAAGAATGGTATGGAATCTTCAGCTTTTTGGGAGTGCTTTCTACCCCCAACCGACTGACCGGTCGCTTTTTCGTATCTCACAGCATTTCCTGTTCCCCCACCCCATATTTTATCTGTTTCCTTATATCTTTTTTCCATAAATCTTTTGAGGTCAATATCTTGCACTGAGTGAACCTCTTCCCGAGTCAATTCAGATCTTTTTTCTGCAAGATATTTTTCATAGGCAACCCTATTTTGAGGCACATCTGTTGAGGATATCCCGTGCATTTTCTGCCTTGCTTTGTCATTGAGAGGTGGAATCTCAATCCTGTCACCCTTTAAAAGTGCCTTTCCAATTTTACTTCCTCCCTTGCGGAGAACATCAGCGATTCTCTTGCCAGGGATCAGATCTATTCCTGCCAGGAACAAAGCATGTTGTCCTGTATAGTCCCCCCTGACATAACCACTTCCCACCTCATAGACACCTGTAATAGCTCCATAGGGGTAATTGAGTATTTGTGCTGTTATATGGCCTGTATCCAGGAGATCCTCCTTTGCTTGTAAGGGATTCCTAGCCATTTCATATCCGACCCTCTCCATGCCCCATGACGGATCAAACTCGCTGTTCTCCTGAATGATTTCCAGCTCTGTTTCGAGGATGTTCCCTGCCGCATAATTGATGAAGTTATATTCCAGAGCATTGGCAGCTGTTTGCAGGGCAATATCTACCTTCTGTCCTGAAGCAAGCGCGAGCATCCCTGCTACGAGCTTGGTTTTGTCCAGTGTGGGCTGGAGCCTGTCTCTAAATTCCTCATTGATTCTGTCTGTATCATGCACCCATCCTTCTTCAAGCGCTTGCTTTTCAACACCCCGCTTCACTTCAGCGCGATCGGTCATTTGTTCCGCGACCACTTCAGCCACCACAGCCCCTAAAGCCCCTGAAAGAGCGCCTTCCTTACTCTTGTCCAGGGCATAGCCTTTAGCGGCTCCCAAGAGACCATGAGCTGTTTTATGTAAGAGATAGTCACCTGTGCCTTTTCCTGTATCAAAAGCCTTGCCAATAGACTGCGCGCCATAACTGGCAATTGAATTAATAAGTCCCTGGGTGAGCGCATCTTGCAGTGCATCCTCAATCTTGTCCTGATAAATGACGGCTTTTGTTCCTATCTCGATGAGGGATTTTTGCATCTGATAAGAGAGATGATCCATAAAGTCACCTCCCACCGGTGCATTAAGACTCATCCCTTTCAAGATCATGGCACTTGCTATCTTTGTTCCCAAGCTTTTCAGAGCATCCTGAGAGGTCGCTTCCCTGAAGGCATCGCTGAGGTTTCCATTGTTAAAAATCAGAGCTGACACAAAATGACTCCCAACAACACCAAGGGCGGGGCAGGCAACAGTTAGGGCTGCATCCATCACCATTCTGAGTCCCGGATCCACCGTTGACCCCACCACGAACGTCTGCTGCTCTCTTTTGAGCGTCTTGCGGAAGTCGGCCTCTTCCATAAGATCAATCTTCTTGGCTTTCATCTGGGTGCTCTGGCTAAGGATGTGGGGTCTGACTCCTGTGATGTTTCCTTCCAGGGATTGGAGGGTCAGGCGGCCATGGGGTGCCTTCACAGAAGCAATATAACCCCTTTCCCGTGTGCCCACAGTTTTCTCAATCTTGGTGCCGCTAATACTGAGGGTGGGCGTCTCCTCTTGGGTGGTCTTCACGCCGGGAAAGGCCAGATTGCCCCGGGCGATAATCTCAATATCACCGGCTTCTGAGTGAAGATCAGAGGCATGATACAGGGCTTGTCCTTGATGATGCAGGATGATATTTCCGTCTGCTTTCCAAAGAGAAGGATGGATAGCCTCTGTGCTCACATAGCCTTCTTCAGAATATCCCTCTCCATAACTCCCGTGCTTCTCCGCATGATAGTGATCCCATATCGTCTCTATGAGGCGACGATCTTCAAAATGCCCTGTGGTCTCCACTTGAATCCCGCCTTTTCCTGCGGAGAGCTGAGAACCGATCGAGAAGAGATCGTGGGCTTTGATGTTGAGGGTGCCACCCTTACCCGTCAGCATCCGTCCCCCTGTGAGAACTTCCATGCGTTCAATCTTGCGCTTGGTTGTTGTGGTTGTAGAGCTGAACATTCCGCTGCTTGTTCTGCGTTCAGTAACCTCTTCAATCCATCGATCCACAGGTCGTTCCAAAATACTGAGAGGTGCCGTATGATGCACAAATTTCTCTCCATAAAGCGTTCCCATCATATGAGAGCTTTGAGATGCATTGAGGGTAACGCCTTCCTGTGTCGCCACCAGGGTTGCATTTTTAACCAGAGAGGTATCAGCATGAATTGTGATCGAAGGTGCTGTTAGGGTTGTGTTGCCATGACCCGTGGGATTTCTGTCTTGAGTCCCCAGGACGAACTGAGCCACATCATAATCAATCCCTGCAATCTGCTTACGTTTGAGGAACAGGGCAGATGTTCCCAACCCTTCCAGATCCTTTTGGGTCAATGCTCCCTGTTTCTTTTGAGCAATCTTTTGTCCCTGGCGGAAGAGGGCGCGGGTTTGTCCTTCCCAAGTGAGCCCCTGAAAACTCTTCAAGCTGAGGGTTCCCGCATAAGAGGCTAAGGTTTCCATCAACACAAACTGGAACACGCGGGCATCCATATAGGGCATTCTGCCGACAAGGGGACTTTGTCCATTGAGCATCACGGCATTTGTATAAAGATCACTCTGTTCTCCAGCACCGGTTTCACCATCAAAAGTAATACGAGGCTGACGAGAAGAGGAAGCGGCATATCCTATAAGGGGATTGCCCTTCATCATGGCTTCAGCGACCTCTGCCAGATCAATCATAATTGTTTGCGTCAGAGGCTTGCCACCCACTTCTCGATAACCCTCTACAGAAAACTGTCCGGCATTGATGAGAATACTCTGATGGGCTTGGACGAGGGAAGGTTTGCCCCCATGGCTGGCCTTGACTTTGAAAGAGGAGGGCAAGGCTTGCAGATTGAGGGGGTTTTTCCCGCTGTTATAGATATGTCCCCCCACCAGCAAAGAACTGCCGTCAATGAGGGTGTCATTCACCTGCAAGAAGAGATTCCCTAAAATCTTTACAGAAGACGGATCGGAGGTATCCAGATGAATTCTGCGTTCCCATTGTTTACTTCCTGCCCCTTTCTTTCCCTTACAATACGTTTCATAGAGGTAACTTTCTCCAGGTGTCCGTTCCGCGCTCCATCGTTGTCCTGTGATGGTGGCATTGCCGTGTGTCCAGAGATTTCCCGCCAAGGTTCTCATATGCCCTTTGGGATGAGTGAGCGTCAGATCCCGGGCACTATAGATATTGCCGTAATCATTGTGGATATTGCCCTGATCAGCGATCATGGTCAGGGTATCATTGCAGGCAATAACCGCCTGATTGCCATGATGGACTTTGATAGGATTTTCTCCCCATCCTTGTACCCAATCGCCTCCACGAATGAGATCGGAAAGATGAGACCAATGTTCATATTGTCCGCTATACCGACTATAAGGCAGATGATAAGGAGTTGGTAAAGACGTCTTGGTGGTTTTGACCAGGGCGCCATTTTCAATATTGCCCCCCAGAGCATGCAAGACCATGGAGCCATGGCTTTTCAAGCGTCCCCATTCATTATCGAGGGAATACATCTCAATAGTCATAAAGTCCGTACTGAGAAGCTCTCCCCATCGTTGCTGACTCAACAGCCCGTTACGAAATCTACCACCGCCACTCACCTCCATGCCGGGTGTCTTGATCTTACCCACATTGAGAAAATCCTGGGTGACAATCCTCAAGGGATAGGGAAGAACGGTGTCAGGGTCTACATGATGAAACCAGGGTGCTTCTATCGTGAGCGTTCCATTAAGTTTCCAGTATTTGCGGTAATCTTTCAGAAACCCGGAGGCATCCATGTGGTCACTGAGCTTGAAGGTGAGATCATCTTCGGACTGAAGACGCCAGAGGTTTCTGGCATTGTCATCGCCTTCTACCTCCAGTCCTCCGTCATGGGCTCGAAGGATCCCGTTGTTGCGCAGGTTTGTATAATGCAAGCCGGTTCCTGTGCCGGTGTGAATCACGCCGTCTTTATAATTGACCAGCTGATCCAGATACCAGGTTCCTCCTAAAAGAGTCAGTTCATGATCATTGGCCAGACGAGACAGATGCAACCACTTGAGACTGTTATCCCGGAAGAGGACAAAGCCCTTGTCCAGAAGGCGGGGGGTGAGAACGTTTGTGATCTCGCCCTTCTTATCCTTTGTGTAAAGAGGCGTCATGAAGATATGATAGGCAAAAGCCTTTTGCATCTCCGCAGCAATATCTTCCTTTGACTTGCCGTCAGAAAACATCACGGCCTGTCGCGTCACATAAAACAGCGGATCCAGATGATAGAGGGCGTGCTTGCGGGACAAGCCTAAGAATGTGCCCTCTTTATCCTGACTCTTGTCCAGATTCTCATCGATGTAGCGGGCGATCTCTTGATAGAGATACGCATTACGATTGTCATTGCGGAATGTCTTTGGAAGGTAGGCATCTCCTTGTAGGCGCTCGTCAGCAAAGAGTGGATAAACCAGAGGCCCATAGGGTGAGGATACCGCGATATTGCCCTTTATATTTTGCGTCAGAGCATAAGGATGGGAGAGCGTTCCAAACCACTGGCGCGTGTTCTTTAAAAAGCGAAGACCTTGCTCAATCAAGCGAGGAACAAGCTTTTTGGTGACGCCCCGGTCTTTGTCCCATTCTGCTAATTTTTTTCCGATCGGAATAAATCCGTAGTCTTGATAGTACTGTTCATAGGGAATAAAATAATGCCCCCGTCTCCATGACTGATAAAACCCACCTCTTTCCAGAGCTTCTTGATTTCCCGCCATTGTCTGAAAGGACGCATTACAAAAGAGCCCCAACTTGAGCCGTCCCACCTCTTGGAGATGACGGGCGGCTTGATCCTGAATCTTTTCTTCCAACGTTGAGCGAGCATAAGGCGCATAGTCTCTGCTGTTGTCATGAATATCCGCCAGGAAACCACGGAGGGCATTGCGCGTGATATAGAAGAGGGGATCGAGAATAAAAACGCTTTCCTTCCATAGGGAGCTGTCGCGCTTGATGGTGCTGTTCATCTCTGAGGCATAGTTCCGAATTTCTTCCCATAACACAGGATCCAGAGGATCTTTGGTGTATTCTTTGGGCAGGAAGAGATCAGGCAGCAGAGGTGTCCAGGGTGCCGGATAGATCAGTCCTTTTTCTCGATCCAGGAATCCCGGAGTTCCTTTGGCATTGATGCCGGAAAAGGATCCTGTTTGCAGGCGTGACAAAGAAAGCGCAGAGGTGATGTCCTGCTCTTGACGCTCCATGACCAACACTGTGGGCGTGTTCTGTGCGGCCATTTGAACCTGGAGTTTGCCCGTATTGCTGATGCCTATCCCCGGACTGAGGGACTGAATCCCCAGCAGGGTCATCTGCTTCTTATTGATCAGTTCACATCCCGGATTCATGAAGAGGGACAACTGGGTAAGCGTCATGGTTCCCGTGTTGGTCAGATGTTGACGCCCCAGACGGATGTCTGTTTGCCCTGGGGATTCCAGGATTCCTTCATGGTGCCAGGAAGGGGTTTGCAGATCAAAGGACGTTGTGCCTTTCCAGAGACCCTGAGAGAAAAAAGGATGACTGACGTTGAGCGTTAAGGACTGATCGGACAGGGTTTGACTGCTTGACTTATCGCTCAGAGAAGGTGCTTGTAACAGCAAACGTCCTGCAGTATGAAGCTTCTTCTCTTGCTTCAGGGACTGCCTCATGACCACTTTCAGGTCTGCTTGTCCTATGATCCGTCCGGTATTGAGGAAAGAATCCCCCTGGAGTGTTCCGCTCTGGGAAAAGAGGAGACTGCCCCCATTGCGTGTTCTTTTAATCTGTGCTGTGATGAGCTTGCCCAGAGTCAGATCCCCGTTATTGAGCAGATCGTCAAGGGTCAGATCGACGCTGCCCAGATCCATCTCAGCCCCTTGTTTGTTCTCCAGGGATCCTCCGGTCATATGGATCTTTTTAAACTGGAGAGCGCCATCATTTGTCAGGATGCCCTGTCCGGTGAGAAGATCTCCTTGAATCCATCCTTCAGTGAGACCCAGGGTCTGAGATCCCAGAAGACACAGCGTTTTAAAAACCCATTCTCCTGTTTTATTCTGAATCCATCGGTTGACCTTTTCTCCCAGAGTGATCTCTGGGGCGCTCATATGGCCCGTACTGTTAAATTCTTTCACATTGATGAGGATTGACTGGTCACTGAGGGTTTCTCCTGCCAGAGAAAGATGTCCCGATCCTTCGCCGTCAAACGTGAGGGAGTCCTCTCCCTTGACAGCTCCTCTTGGGGATTGGATAAATTCTTCTCCCACATGAATGTCCAGGGTTTTTCCCTGGAGGATGCCGTGATTCGTCCCTTTGCCCACGCGCCAGAAGCCCGGCGCCTCCACCATGCCACCCACCAGAAGATCTGTGGGCTGGTTGAGGAACGTTCCTATCTCAAGTCCCATGATTCCCGCACGCCAGTACCCGCGGTTTTCAAGATGATGAAGGTTGCCGGAAACCCGTCCCTGGGTCATCCAGGATCCTTCGTTGATGACGGTGCCCCGGAAAGCATGAAACCACAAGGCATCTTCCAGGGTCAATCCTGCCCCTTCAAGATCGGGATTCAGCCAGTGTCCCTCCTGAAGCCGGTTTCCCCGATTGATGAGTGTTCCCTTACCTTTGATTTCGGTCAATCCAAGGGCATGAACCCATCCGCCCTGTTCATTGACCCATTCCTCTCCAGGGTTGAGAAGCAGATTTCCTTCTGCCTGAATGAGGCGGGTATTGACGGCTTTGTTTGTTTCAAGGGTCAATCCCTCTTTCCCACTCTGAAGGGTGCCATGATTGGCGAGCGTCCCCTTTCCCTTGAGAGAGAGCAATCCTTTTGAGACAATGTCCCCCTGATTGTCCAGATGCCCTGCCATCGTCAGAGTGATCTGTTGAGTGCTGAGAATGTCCTGCATGTTTGTAAAGTGATCCCGGATCTCCAGATCCAGGGACCCATAGCCTAAGAGATCGCCCTGATTGCGACCCTTCCCCAACCATCCCGAGAGATGATGGGCGGCTAGACGACCTCGGTTCAACAGGGTTTCGGTTGCCAACTGCAGATCGTCAACACCGATGACTCCTTCATTGAGGAGGGAATCTCCCTGAAGGGTAACCTGATGCCCGGAAATCAGCCCCTGATCTCCATTGACCAGAACAGGACTCTCCAGGGTTAAGTGTCCCTGACGGGCGGTGATCTGTCCATGATTCTCAATCCCGGGTGCGGTAATCTGACAGGAGCCTTCCAGGGATTCCAGAAGATGTTCATTGAGAAGAGGCTTGTCATGCAAGACCAGTTTTCCACCTTTGAACAGGGAGAGAGAACCGCCCTGTTGAATATGGAGCCCTCCTTCATGAACGGTCATGTGATGCACATTGACGGAACCCCTCACACGACACGCCTCTTCGCTCATGGCCAGGTTGAGAACATCCGCCTCAAGGGACGTGAGAATGTCACAACGCGCGCTTTTAATGGCCAGCCAATGGGCGTTGACAGGGTTTTTAATACACACATTCCCCGGCGTTTCAAGAGAGACGG
>BBVC01000009.1 GCA_001192655.1 Caedimonas varicaedens | reverse complement strand
TTTTAGCTATACATTGATAAAGGCGGTTGTTTGGTGATCACGGATTCTCTGCACCCTGATGCGCACTTTTTCAAACACAAAGGAAATATAAGGGAGCATATGATAGATTTGAGAAACGATCTTGATTACCTCGAAGAGGAATGTGAGAGAGCATCCCGTAAAATGGATGCTATTTTGGATTTATTGGAGCGGTAGAAAAATGACCGTTGCAGAATTTGAATAAGAGAAAATCCTTGAGCGATATGTCGATGAGATCGACATATCTGAGCAATGTGTCGATTTTTAAGAGATTTTTAAATATGAAGAGAAAAACATGACCTCCCTCCTCGCCCTTGACCTCGGCACGACCACAGGCTGGGCGATTTATCGCTGTGGACATCTTTATCTCGAATTTGCCCAGGGGCACATCACCTCTGGGGTGATGTCCTTCGCCTGTGACCGGTATTCAGGAGGGGGGATGCGGTTCCTTCGTTTCAGAAAATGGCTGGACGAGATGAAGTCCATCAATAACGGCATAGGCGAAGTGTATTTTGAAGAAGTGCGCCGCCATGTGGGAACAGACGCTTCTCACGTCTACGGAGGCTTTATGGCGCATCTGACCGCATGGTGCGAGCAAGAGGGCATCCCCTATGAAGGCGTTCCTGTGGGAACCATCAAGAAGTTTATGACGGGGAACGGAAGTGCTTCCAAAGAAAAAATGATAGAAGCCATACGAGAGAAGGGACACGTCCCTCAAGATCATAACGAAGCCGACGCCCTGGCTTTGCTGTACTGGCGTCTTTTTGCAGAAAGGAAACGTCATGACCCCGCTTGTACTGGCGTCTTTTTGGAGAAAGAAAAACGTCATGACCCCGCTTGATCTTGCCCGCACCGCTTATATCCAAGCCTTTCAGAAGCATCCGCTTCACAGGCTCAAGGGCAATCTTCCCGAAAGAGAAATTCTCTCCAAGATTGGTGATGCGTTAAGCCATTCTCAAGAATGGAGGGATTATCAAAACGCCTGGATAGAAAAGAACGGCGTGAAACCTATTTTTGTCTATGAAGAGCAATCGGCGTTTAAACCACGGCAAAAGATGAAGAAAAGAGCGCCGAGCCCAACAGATTATCACTACAAGAAAATGAGTCAGAAAAATGATCAATACTTATCCATTTAACCGAGTTTGAGCAACAACAGGAGCGTAACCCATGACCAAAGCATATATCCCGAGTAAAAAGATTCAGAAAGACCTGATCAAGACCACCGATACGTGTGTGGCTCATGTTTTTGACGAGGGCAAGAAGTTTATTCATCGCAACAAAATCCCTGAAGATTCTCTGGCCTCTATCCCCATGAGTGTGGCTTTTACGATTATCAATACCCTCATTCAGCAAGCCCCGGATGAAGAATCCCTGATGATCATTCGAAGCGTTATTATGGGCAATATTGAGCAGATGTTTTTAAACATGAAACCCGAACGGCCTCAAATCCACTAAGATGAGCAAATATCCGCCATTTGAAAGCCTTGAAGACACCGCCCGCCTGATTGCCAAAGAACGGAACGAGGCAGGATGCTTTATTATCACTAAACATCATGATGGGTCGTATAGCTTTATGAATCGTGATTCTCTTCGATATGGACTGAATCATGATAACGCTATCCACAGCGGTCATCTGGGTATTTACGATTCGTTTATCTTTGAGGAGATGGAACGCACAGGATGGGAGCATTAGCCATGATAGAAGGATGCGGCACCTTTATCGATCTTTTTTGCGGGATTGGCGGATTCAGGGTTGCTCTTGAACAACGAGGATTGCAGTGTGTGTTTTCCTCAGAGATTGATCCCCGAACCCGTGAGGCGTATCACGCCAACTTTGGCGAGATGCCCAAAGGAGATATTCGAACCATCGATGTGAGGAAGATTCCCCCTCATGATATTTTATGCGGCGGGTTTCCGTGCCAGTCCTTTACCATTTCTGGCAAGGGCGAGAGCGTGGAGTGCAGCAACGGGAAACTCTTTTACGAGATGATGCGGATTGTGAGCTTTCATCGACCTAAACTGATTCTTCTGGAAAATGTCCGCCATCTTCTCAGAATCGATGATGGAGAAATCCTCTCTGTTTTTGCAAAGGCTTTTGAAGATACGGGTTATAAAATAGGCCATCATCTTCTGAATGCGTCTCTTTACGGGATTCCCCAGTCGCGCATTCGCGTCTATTTTGTGGGAATTCGGGAGGATGTGCCTTTGAAGTCTGAATGCCCCCAACCTACACGAGAAGAGATTTATCTGAGCGATGTTCTGGAAGACACGGTGGAGGAGAGGCTCTGTCGGGATCGTCCTGATTTTGTGTATGACCATCCTGAACGGTTGACAGAAAAAGCCCTCACAACCTTACGCGTAGGTTACTTTGGCACGAAAAGCCAATCCCAGAAGATTTACAGCCCGTCCGGTCATGCGGTGACTCAAATGACCGATCAGGGCAAAACAGGGATGTATCATATCAATGGACGGGTGCGGTATCTTTCTCTGATGGAAGGGCGACGGGTGATGGGATTCCCTGACAGTCATATTCTTTCTTCTGTGGCGGGAACAGCCCAAAGGCAGCTGGGCAATGCGGTAATTCCCACAATGGTTGGTCATGTCTATGATAATATTCGAGAAATGCCATGATCGTGCTCAAGATTCTGACGTTTCCAGATCCCCGGTTAAAAAGCAGGGCCCATCCTGTGGACAAACGCGATCCCCCTATCTTGTTTTTAGGAGGGGAGCGTGATGTAATGAGGAAGTGTGAATCATGCAAAAACAACCTCAACGCGTGTTTTGTGGCTGATTCATTGGATTAAATCTTCAATATTTGAGTTAAAGGAGTCTATACTATGGGGTATCCAACCGCTGTGAATGATCAGATTACTGATGCCGTCACACAGTCAAACGTAAAAGTCATTGGCGAGTCCGCCGCTGTTGCCCTGAGCAATTTGTATCAGGCCACCTCCAGCGCCCTTGCAAATGCGATACAGAATGCTACGTTCGCGCAGCAACAATCTAACCTCATTCATCAAGCGACCACCACACAAGGTGTGAACCTGATTTATGCGGTAGACACAGCAGCGGTTGCCGATGCTGCGGAGAAAATCTCCCGTGCGGATATCCCTGCGGATACCATTACGGCCATTCTTCTCAAGTCATTGATGAACAGCCCAACTCCTAAAAATCCTTACGGTCCCTAATCTGACTAGGATTGACGAGACAGAAGGAGACATGAGCGATGGCAGAGGTCAATGACCAGGTGACGGATTCAGTGACGCAAACCAGCGTCACGGTGATGGCGGAATCACCCGCCATTGCCCTGTCCAGTCAGATACTGTCAACCTGCCACGCTCATGCCCTGATGGCCTATAATGCCGTCTATGCCCAACAGAACGCCCAGATTCTGGGATTATCCAGCCTGGCCGACCATATCATCCCAATACCTGATTCAAGTCGTGCAGAGAACCTGTCATCCGAACTGTCAGAAGGGTTGTCCAGCCTGAACAATACGCTGCAATCTATTGAGAGGGGACTGCTCATGGTGAGCAAGGGCAACCGCTACGGCGGCTACTAGAGATTTGCGAGAGAGAAGAGGAGTTTTACTATGGCTTATCCCACATTTGTCAATAACCAGATCACCGATGCGGTGACCCAATCCAATGTCACAACCCTGGGGCAGTCTGCTGCCGTTGCCACCAGCAATTTATATCAGGCAGCGTCCAGCGCTCTTGCCAATGCGGTTCAGAATGCGACCTTTGGTCAGCAACAGACCAATACCGTTCATCAGGCAGTCACATCACAGGGCGTCAACCTGATTTACGCAGTGGACACGGAAGCCATTGCTGATGCTACGGAGAAAGTTGCCCGTGCGGATATCCCTGCGGACGTCATTAACACCCTGTTCATTCCTGGCATTTTATAGGGTTAAAAACAGGATCGTCTTATGATAGGATACGCCTGTTTTAAGGAAATCATGGGAAGCATTTTCCCCTGTGGTGTGAAGGGAAGGAAAAACGACAATGGCCGGAGTGAATGAACAGGTTACGGATGCCGTAACCCAGACCAACGTGAAGGTGGTGGCCGAATCGCCCGCTATGGCCATGTCCATGGTGTATCAGGCCATGGCGCAATCGGTGAGTCTTTCCATGCAGAATGCCACCTATGGTCAGCAGCAGATGCAGGCTATCAGTCAGGCCATTACCACGGTAGGATCAAGTAAGATTATGGATCTTCTGAAACAATAAAAAAGGGTATGTGTTGGATTGAAAAAGGAACTCCGCGATGTCTTCTTCCCATGAGAACCCCAAAGTCCGGAATGTGCTGACCATTGATACGGATCCGGTATCGTTTATCAATAAAGAAGTCTATGATTATGCGGCCAAGCAAGCGACCGGCAATGCGTATCAGGCTGTCGCGCAGTCGATGGCGCAGATGATCTAAAACGCCAACACGACCCTTCTCAACACAGAAGCTCTTGTACAGGCCACCCAAGCCGTCTTTATGAAAAAAGCGGCATCCTCTCCTAGTCCTGCTGTTGCCGCCAAATGGGCAGAAGCCGCCGCAAAGGCTGCGATTCCTCTCACGGATATGATTAAATTTGTGGGCGAGGTGGGTACCACAGCCGATGATATTCTCAACGGGTTTCCTGTAGGGCGCGGGAATGTTCCCTCCATGTCTCAAGAAGAGGAAGTTCTATGACCACACCATCGATGACCGATCTGGTCGCTTCTCTGGACAGCTTGTTTCAACAGGATTTACAAACCCTTCGGGAAGTATTGACAGGTCAAGAGTCTCTGAGCGAGACGGACATTCAAAAAGTTGTTCCTCAGGCGCGTTCCGTGTTTCTGCGCAAGATTCTCTCACGGATGCTTGCCGTGTGTTGTGACGAGATGACCCTCTCTGCAGGAGAAGAATTAAAGATCTTGCATAGCGTGATCGGCGCTTTATTGCCGTCAGAGGGGCAATCGGGAGACTCTCTCACAGATCTTGATCGTCAGAAACAAGCTTTTGACAAGCAAACAGCGGAGTTTAACAAGAACATTGCGAAAAAAGAGAAGATGATTGCCGATCAGATCGCCAAAAGCCAACAGTACATCGCGGGGCTTCAGCAGAAAATGATGCGGTCTCAATAGATCGCGCTATTGTCGGTATTGATGGCACGTTCTCTACGTGAAGGGATGAGCAGAAACAGAAGGACGACTATCGCCCCCAACTCTCCCTAAGATTATGGAACGATCGGCCGATCTGGAAAAAATTTTCAGATTATCTCAAAAAGCCCTAGACAATCCCCGTTAAAAAATGCTCTGCTGGGATCATCCACATACGTCTTATGACTGTACTGCAAGCGAAGGGGGGATATGAAGCCCTCTATGGGAGGGGGACTCTACAATGTTCTGGAAACGTCTACTCTGTTACTTTCTCATTTGGAATCATACTCTTACAAGCTGTTTAGCGCAATGGCCTTATGAGCGGGGAGGAGGACGTTATACAGCCGATCTTCTCTCAGAAGATCTCCTGGAACAAGGGTGGGCTCATCGTCTCTCCAAATCCGGAGAGATCGATTATTCTCCCCGGATCCCTCTGCCCAAAGGACTCAAGGAAGAAGATCTCCTCCCTCTTAAAAAGCGGACGGATCTTTATCTGGAGGTGTTAGAAAAACAGTCCATCGATGTCCCTTTCTCCAAACCTTCGTCTCCCAAAAAAGAACCCGAACCCAAAACCCTTCTCGCCCAGGCTCAAGCTGCTCTCAAAGACGCCATCCAATCCTTAAGTGAAAAAATCGAGTCCCTGTATCGCCGAGGGACAGATCTGCGCCTTCATATAGACCGCGCCCCTGTCTCTGACGATGAAGAACCACCCCAAGGGTTGCGCCTCCGCGCGTTTCAGAAAGATATCCCCGAAGACTCTGAAGAGGAAAGCCAAGAGCGCCTTCTGGGACAAGCCCTTTTACATCCCTTGCTGTTTAAAGATTCCCTCCTGTCTCACAGCGAACCCCTGCAAAACGGAATTCGATGGTCGGTGGGGGGATTAACGCTGGACATTGACGGTCAGGGAAATATTGACCTGTGGGGAGGAACGTGTGATTCCGTCTCTCTTGAAACGCCGGGGAATGTGTGTATTAAAAACCCTGTCAACGCCCATTGG
>BBVC01000008.1 GCA_001192655.1 Caedimonas varicaedens | reverse complement strand
TTCTGTTTCAAATCTAACGACTTCCTCACAGACCACAGGGGTTAAAGAATTCAGATATAACCTTAATTGTGTCACGCCACCCCTATATCCTTGATCGCGTATCTCCCGTAGCAAAACCGTTGCAGGAAGACAAAAAGGGCGAGCCTGTTTGACCCTTTCTTGCAAATAAGGTTTATATGGATCAAGTTTAGTCTCAACCGTTTTTCTCTTCTTATAAAAAGGTCTGCCTTCATGTTGGAGATATTTACGAACTGTATTCACGGCCATACCAACCTCATGAGCGATCCTTCTTAGACTCTTGCCTTGTCGGCGTAATATTTTTATTTCCATCGTTTGTTCCCACTGAATCATTATTCCTAAACTCCTTTGAAAAGGAGTTAATGCGTGGGTGTATCAAAATTCAACCGATGATCTGTATCATTTTACCTCCGACGCTAACACTATTACTCTAAATTTGGAAGAAAAGGTAAAAATGATAATGAGTATTTTACTTACGTTCATTACTACGCGACCGTACAAAAAAATTGGGATACTCGTTTTTTTCCTTTTGACCGTCAAATTCTGGAAGTAAAACTGGAAGATTTCCAGGATGCTCACTATGTTATTTTTGAACCAGATATCCTGCAAAGCCATCTTCATAAGGAACTCGTTCTTCCAGGATGGCAAGTGGAAGGTTTGAAACTTGAAAAATCTATGACAAGTTATGCTACAAATTTTGGGGATACTTCTGTAAAGAATGGGAAATATGCAAGACTCACCTTTCACATCGATATTAAAAGAGAAGGATGGCGTTCTTATTTTAATTATTTTATAGGCTTTTTTGTTGCATTTTTCCTCTGCGCCATGATATTTTTTGTCGATCCTGGAAATATTAATGCACGCGCCAATCTTTCACTGGGCAGTATCTTTACAGCAGTAGGTAATAAGTACGTTCTGGATCAAAAGCTTCCCTTCACATCTCTGTTCACGCTCTATGATGCTATCCAGGCAGCCACATTTTGTGTCATTGTTCTTTCTATTTTATCCTTTATCCTGATTCACGACTTACTAAAGGATATGGGGCTCAAAAAAGCGCGCACGATTAATGGCCTGCTCGCCGTGATTATCGTTACTCTTTATCTCGTTTATGTGGGTGTTTGGACTTTTGCTGCTGTTGTTTCTTAAAAGCACCCACAAACAGAAAATCGGTTGCCTGGTCTTTTTCTCTCCTCAAGCTCATGACGGAATAACATTTGCCTCTAAACTTTGAAAGACTTCCCTAAAGACTTGTCCGCGGTGTTCAAAATTTCTGAACTGATCCCAGCTAGCACAAGATGGTGAAAGTAAAACCACAGGATTTTCAGAGTCTTCCCTGGCTTTTTTGAAAGCTTCCAGCGTCGCATTTTCCAGCGTGCCACAAGATGTCACAGGAACTTTCCCTTTCAAAAAAAGCTCAAACTCCTGACTTGCCTCTCCAATCAGAAAAGCATGTTTGATGCGCGGGAAAAAAGCTTCCAGCCCTGTTAATCCACCTTCTTTTGCTTGCCCCCCTAAAATCCAGTAAATGTTATCAAAGCACACAAGCGCCCTGGCAACAGCTTCTGCATTCGTTGCCTTGCTGTCATTAATAAATTGTACACCTTCCAATTGACCTATCAATTCCAGGCGATGCGCCAACCCCTTGAAAGTTTGTATACCTTGAGCAAGATTCGTGCGGCTGATCCCCGCTAATTTTCCTGCAGCATAGGCCGCTACAATATTTTGAGCGTTATGAAGTCCAGGCAGAAAAGAATTGTCAGATAAATCAAGGACAGCTTGCCCCTGATCATAAAGAATCTTGTCCTTTACATAAATATCCTGACATGTCTGGGTAGAGACTGGAATAATCGGATATTTTGTCTTTAGCTCTTCATAAATGACCCGACAATAAGGATCATCTATGCCAATGACCCCCTTGAAATTTTTTCCTGCCCGTTCAAAGATACTTTTTTTCGCAGCAATATAGCCTTCTACTCCCCCATGACGCGCCAAATGATCCGATGTTATATTGAGAAGGATCGCAATATCCAATTCGAGATGAGGAACTCGTTCAAGTTGATAGGAAGAAAGCTCAACAACGTAAGTTTCTCCCTCTTTAAGGGGATCAAGGGCGAGAGCGGAAGTCCCTATATTGCCTCCTACCTGATGAATCTGTCCTGCAGTTTTCAAAAGGTGACCTATCAGCGCAGTCGTCGTTGATTTCCCATTTGTACCTGTAATGCCTATATAGCGCGCATGAGGCTGAGCTTGCGCCAAAAGATCAATATCACAGATAATGGGAATGTTTGCTTCCCGGGCTTTGAGAGCACTGAAATGAGGAGCTGGATACAGATGGGGAATGCCAGGACTTAAAACAAGAGCTGTCAGAGAAGTCCAATCCATATTCTCCAGAGAGCGCACAGCAATCCCTGTCGAGATTGCCTGCGCCCTTAACTCCTCTCGATCATCCCATGCCCATACTTCCGCTTGTGATGCCTGAAGCGACCGCACTGTCGCCATGCCGCTGATACCAAGCCCCATCACAACATAACGACGTCCTTGTGCGGAAGATATAATAATCATCCTGCTTTACCTTAACTTAAGGGTAGATAACCCCATAAGCGCAAAAATAATCGCAACAATCCAGAATCGGATCACGATTGTTTGTTCAGCCCATCCCTTCTTCTCAAAGTGATGATGAATGGGCGCCATCAGAAAAATGCGCTGCCCCCTTATTTTAAAGGAAGCCACCTGAAGAATAACAGAGAGAGTCTCAATCACAAAAAGCCCTCCAATAATCAAAAGAACAAGCTCATGTCGCGTAATAACACTCATCATCCCTAAAGCGCCCCCCATAGACAAGGAACCCGTATCACCCATAAATACTTGGGCCGGTGGTGCGTTAAACCAGAGAAATCCCAGTCCAGCTCCAACCATAGCCGTACAGATAATGGCCAGCTCTCCAGACCCTGGGACAAAATGAATTTGCAGATAATTAGCAAAAACACTATTACCGACAAGATAGGAAATAAGGGCAAAACATCCCGCAACAATCATAATGGAACCAATGGCAAGTCCATCCAAACCATCTGTTAAATTCACAGCATTTGATGAACCAACAATGACGCATAAGGCAAACGGAATAAAAAACCATCCCAAATCAAGCAGGACGCTTTTAAAAAAAGGAAGAGCAAGCTTGCATGAAAGACTTTGGGGAGATACCGCCAGAATTGCCCAAAGCGCCAATCCTGAAATGACAATTTGTCCCAGAAGCTTCAATTTCCCTGATAAGCCTTTCGAATTCTGCTTAGTGAGTTTGAGATAATCATCTATGCCTCCCAAAAGACCAAATCCCAGCGTTACACCCAGCACGGCCCATACATAAACATTCCCCAGTTGTCCCCATAACAATGTAGTCAAAACGAGGGAAATCAGTATTAAAGCGCCCCCCATTGTAGGAGTGCCTTTCTTGGTCAATAAATGAGAGGCTGGACCATCTTCACGAATAGGCTGACCTTCCCGCTGTTTCTTTCTCAACCATTTAATAAAGGAAGGTCCTAAACAGAAACTGAGAAGCAGTGCTGTCAATAGCGCCCCACCTGCCCGAAAGGTGATATAACGGAAAAGATTAAAAATGGCATACTCATGAGCAAGAGGCGTCAAAAAATAATAAAACATTGATTTCTATATCCCATGGTGAGACAGGCTCATATTCCCGGCTTTTAATATAGCCTCCACAAATCCATACATTCGTCCCCGTTGTGCATATTGTCCTTTTGATCCCTTACTCATCACAATATCTCCGGGTTGAATGGTCTGAAGGACAAGAGGGATCAGATCTGCAACTTCTTCTGTATGCCCTGCCCTCATGGAAGACGGGAGAATATCATACAGGTGCTTCATCAAAATGCCGCATGTAAAAACAAGATCGATTTTATTGTCAAGAAGGATATCTCTCAGACTCTGATGCTGCTGAATAGCACGTTCACCCAACTCACGCATATCTCCTAAAATAGCAATACGACGACTTTGTTCCTGAAGCTCTGCTTTTCTTAAAACGTTCAGAGCTGCCCGCATGGAATCAGGACCAGCATTATAACTTTCATCAATTAAAAGGATTTCGCCACCTCGGTAGGAAATGCGATGCTGAACGCCACGCCCTTCCGGCAATTGATAGGTCTGTAAAATCTGAATAGCTGAATCCATATCAAGACCCAAAGCATGAATGACACCCAATACCCCAAGACTGTTGCAAGCCCAATGTTCACCCATCCCCACCAGAGAAAATTCCCTGAGTTGGCCTGCAAGAATCGCCCTGATAAACAATTGGTTTTTTTCCTGCCAGCACTCTTGCAAACGCAAGGTTGCAGAGGGCGCTTTTCCAAAAGAGATAATCTCTAATTGATGTCGTTGGGCTGTCTTCAATGCACGCTCAAACATCCTGTCATCCGTGTTGAGAACAGCTTTCCCGCCTGGAGACATCCCTTCAAAAATTTCGCATTTTGCATCAGCAATCGCTTCAAGAGAACCCAAAGCTTCCATGTGCATCTCACGAATATTTGTCACCAAAGCCACATGCGGTCGGGCAAGTCTGGAAGAGACGTCAATTTCCCCTGTGTGATTCATTCCCATTTCAATAATACCGTACGCATCTTGCGGCTTTAGATTTGCCAGCGTAAAAGGCACACCCCAATGATTATTAAAGCTGCGCGTATTCGCTGTCACAGAACTCTGTTTTTCCAAAATAAGACGAAGAGCATCCTTTGTGCTGGTTTTACCAAAACTCCCCGTGATACCAATAATTTTTGCGGATGATCGCGATCGCGCTGCTCCTGCAAGATCACAAAGCGCTTTCAGTGTATCCTTGACATAAAGGCACGACCCTTGCTCAAAATAGGAAACCCCTTCAGGTAAAATAGCTGCTGCTGCGCCTTTTTCAAAAGCCTGGGTCGCATATTGGGCGCCATCATGATGAGGTCCTTTGAGCGCGATAAAAAGATCGCCTGCTGAAAGTTCACGAGAGTCCAGGATAACACCTGTTGCTTCAAAATCTCCCGTTGCCTGTACTCCCAAAGCAGCTTCTACTTCTTCGCGACGCCATAAAACAGTCATGCTGCTTCTCCTCCCTCGATCCTTAACAACTCTCTGGCCACTTCTCGATCATCAAAAGGCAACACGACAGAACCCATAATCTGTCCCTGTTCATGCCCTTTCCCCGCAATGATACACACATCTCCCCTATTGAGACGCTTTAATCCATAGGCAATAGCTTCCCGTCGGGAACAGATCTCCTCTGCCCCCGGGCATCCACGTAGAATTTCTGCCCGTATATCAGATGCTTTCTCTTGTCGGGGGTTGTCATCCGTGACGATGACTTCGTCTGCCCATTGAGCCGCAATAGCACCCATCATCTTTCTTTTTGCCGTATCTCGATTACCCCCACATCCAAAAACCACCAAAACTTTTCCGGAGATATGCGCTCTTACAGATTTCAGCACATTTTCTAAAGCGTAAGGTTTATGTGCGTAATCGACAAAAACTAATCCTCCTGAAAGGGTCTGACCCACGGGCTCCATTCTCCCTGGAACACTTCTGAGATGTTTCAAGCCCTCAATAGCCTGTTCTGGCTTCATCCCTGAACCAACGACAAGCCCTAAAGCCGCCAGCACGTTTTCAGCTTGAAAAGCACCAATCAGGGGAATATCTACCCTCACTGTTTTCTCCAATACGCTCACATCCAGAATAAGTCCTTTGGGATGTGCCTGAAGATGTGCAAGATTTATATCTCCCTCTTTACGACCAAACCACAGGATAGATTGCCCTCTTTCAGCACATATTTTCCCCAATTTCTGACCATAATGATTATCCCTATTCAAAATAGCCGTTCCTGAAGCAGGCAAAAGTTCCGTAAATAATCGACATTTTGCAGCGAAGTAATTTCCCATACTACCGTGATAATCGAGATGCTCATGATGAAGATTCATAAAGGCAGCAGCAGCAAACTGCACCTCATCCAGGCGGTGCTGATCCAGACCATGACTTGAAACTTCCAGTGCCAGATGTTGTACTTCTTTTCCTGCCAGACCATTCAAACACTCATGAAGCGTGATGGGATCAGGCGACGTCAAGCCGACCAAAGGAAACTCTGAAACACCACAAGACAGTGAAGAAAGCCCCAAAGTCCCTAATGAAGCCGCTTTTAAACCAGCCGCTTCCCATAGTTGGCGTGTAAAACTGACGACCGAGCTTTTGCCGTTTGTCCCCGTGACACCCACACATGTTTCAGGTTGACGGGGAGAGCAATTTTTAGCCCACTTTGCCCAAAATCTTCGCCCCTCATCCCGAAAGTTCAGAATGAGGACAGCTCCTCGTTGTTGCGCTTCCTTAACATAGGTCTCGTGAGAATTGCCATTTAACAGGGGCAATGCAAGATAAACATCCCCAGGTTCAATTGTTCGGGAATCAACCTTCAATGTTCCCGTGATCTGGGCAAGAATATTTTTCTCCAGATTGAGTTTGAAGGACTGTTGTTTCAGAAAATCAATTAAATTCATACAGTTAAAGTTAAAATTTTACGTTACGAAAAAAGGGGTCAAGCGGTTCCGATTCATGCTCAAAAGGAACAAACCCCATCATAGGCGCCATACGGGCAATGATCCGTCCACCCACAGGCGCCGCATTCCAACCAGCAGTATTGTATCCGTAAGTTTTTTGCAAGCGTTTTGGATCATCCAGCATCACATAAATAACATAACGTGGATCATCCATTGTCTTACCCAATACAGCAACAAAATTTGCCATCACGCGGTCTGTTTGATAATGTCTGCCTACTCGCAAATTAGCCGTCCCTGATTTCGCAAAGACATAATAACCCGGAATGTTTGCCTTCCGCGACGTTCCCGCCGTCACTACATATCGCATCAGTTGAAGAAGCGTCCGTGAAATATCTCGAGAAATCACTTGCTCTCCTTTTGGAACCCCCCCCTGATTCAAAAGCAAGGTTGGTTTTTTACGCTCTCCGCCCCCTGCCAATATTCCAACACTTGCCATAACCTGAATAGGGCTAACAGAAAAGCCGTATCCGTAGGAGGCCGTAATTGTCGTTGCTTCACGCCAGCGTTTGGGAACAATGGGCGTACTAACTTCAGGAAGCTCAAAAGACGGTGCATCAAAATAACCTAATTTTTTCAAAAAAGCCTGTTGCTTTTCAGCCCCCGCCGCCAAAGCTATTTTGGCAGCGCCAATATTGGAAGAATAAACGAAAACTTCGGCGAGGTTCAGCCATCTATTCTTTCCCTTAAAGTCTGTTATTGAAAAACGCCCGACCTTCAGGGGATGGCTTGCGTCAAATTTTGTTGCCAGGGTTGCAACGCCCGACTCCAGTGCAAGCGCCGTATTGGCAACCTTCATAATGGAACCCACTTCATAAGTCCCCAGCGTCACTTTATTGAAAAGTTCGTCTTCCGTGGCTTGCGTTGGATGGTTGGGATCATAATCAGGAAGAGAGCTCATGGCAATAATTTCGCCTGTACGGATATCCATAATGGCGCCACATCCACCCGCAGCGCCAAATTCCCGCATCCCTTTCAAAACTTCATCACGCACAATATGCTGAAACCTCAGATCAAGACTGAGTTGTAAGGGTTCATTCTGAGAAGAAAGAACGCTATCCATTCCCTTTTCAATACCGGCAATACCCCGATTGTCAATGTCAGTATAACCCAGAACATGGGCTACCAGGTGTCCGTGAGGATAGATGCGTCGCTGGTCACGCATAAAACTGAGACCAGGAATCCCCAGACGCAAAATTTCATGACGCTGAACAGGCGTCAGATGACGAGCAATCCAAATAAAAGGACGATCCGACTGCAAGCGCTTCAGAATATCTTTGACGTTCAAATTTGGCAATATTGTCAAAAGTTTTTGTGCCGCTTCTTCCGCATTGATAATCTGTTTTGCATTGGCATAAAGAGAAGAGGTCGTAATAGTCGTTGCCAATATTTGTCCCTGACGATCTATAATATCAGCACGGCCTGTTCGCAAACCTGAGGTCAGATCCTGTTCTGCAATAGAGGGTTCTTCTCCATGACGAATGACGGTCAACTCAAAAAGCCTGCCACCAATAACCAAAATGCCAAAACTGAAGATGGCCGTCGCAACCAAAAGTCGCGTTCGCGCCACATCCATGGCATGTTTCAGTGATACACTGAAACGTTCACGAGTCAAACTGGCTAAAGAAGGCGTAAAAGATTGATGGTTCATGGTAGTTTTGCGCTCGCAAGAGTGACAAGCCTTCCCTGGTAATCCTTGTCGCTTTCTTTTGAGGGAACCTTATCCATAGAGACGAGCTGATTCCCTTCCATCGGAGAATAACTAAGGTGATTTTCAACCAGTTTCTGGAGACGGTTGGGTTCGTTCAAATGGCTCCATTCTGCCTTGAGAATATGAATGGATTCCTCAAGTTGAAATATTTCTTTTTGTGCTATCAGTAAATCCTGTTCAATGGATATGACATTTTGCTTGACCAAATAGGTCGCTACTCCTAAAAAAGTAGCGATCAACAAAAAAAGAAATGTCGAACGTTTCATCATTTCCCCTCTTTCTTTTCAAATACAGAAGCAGAGAGACGGCGGGCTGCTCTCAATTTGGCAGAACGTGCCCTGGGATTTCTCTGGCATTCATCTTCTGGAGGACAAATTGCCCGGCGCGTGATGAGCTCAAATGTGGGAATTTGAGCAAATGCCTGAGGAGGAGCATGACGCGAAACAGATTTGAAAGCACCAGATCGATCTCGCAAGAAATTCTTGACGCAGCGGTCTTCCAAAGAATGAAAAGTCACAACCGCCAAACGCCCCCCCGGCTTTAAAAGTTGTTCTGCTCCTTCAAGTCCCCGTTGCAATTCACCAAGTTCATCATTCACATAAATACGCAATGCCTGAAAGGTGCGTGTTGCAGGATCCATTCCATCTTTGCTGCGCGGAACTACTGACTTAACGATCTCAGCCAGCTGCTGGGTCGTCATGATTGGTTTTTGCCCTCGAACTTCCTTGATCTTACGCGCAATTCTCCGTGAAAAACGCTCTTCTCCCAATGTATAAATCAAATCTGCAAGCGCTTTTTCTTCTAGCGTATTGACGATATCTGCAGCGGTTGCGCCTTCCTGTTCCATTCGCATGTCAAGAGGACCATCGCCCCGAAACGAAAACCCCCGCGCAGGTTGATCTATTTGTGGAGAAGATACACCGACATCAAAAACAATTCCGTCTACCTGATCCACTCCATGAGAAGAAAGTAATTCTCTGAGCTGGCCGAATCTACCCTTGAGAATTTTGAAAGAACGGGGGCATTTTTTTTCCATTTCTTGCCCGCATTGAACAGCCTCCGGGTCTCGATCCACAGCCCATACAAAAGTTTTTGCTTGCTCAAGAATCGCCCGCGAATAACCGCCCCGACCAAAGGTACCATCGATTATAATTTCTCCATCTTTGGGAGCCAAGATTTTAAGAACTTCAGGCAACAAAACAGGAATATGTTCAGAAGGAGACAACATCATCGTTTTTCATGCTCCTCTTTCACCAGTTTGAGACTCGCTTGATGTTCCTTGATACGCATCCGCGCAGAAGCCTGGTGAGAATCAAACAATTCAGGTTTCCAGATTTGGAAAGTGGCTCCTCGACCAACAAAGGCTGCGCTTTCGCCCAACCTTGCATACTCAATAAGAATCTGGGGTAAAACCGCACGTCCATCGCCATCAATAGAAATCTGTTGGGCATCTGCAAAAATAGCGGCTGTGAAATCATCCTGCGCTTCTGAGAAAATATCAAGTTGATCCACGCCCTCACTTAATTGTTGCATTCGCGCAAGAGTACAACATTCAATGGCTTGATATTTATAGGAACGAAAGGCAACAAACTGCTGGGACTCGCCAAGAGTCAGAACAGTACGAAAGGAAGATGGAATTGAAATCCTTCCTTTTTTGTCAAGTTTGTTAATATGTGTCGCAAGGAAGAGTGCCATTTCCTCACACAATTACTTTCTATATTTAAAATAAAACATTGTAAAAATATCATTACCCATCTCATGGAATATCATGGGATTTAATGGGAGTCAATGGAGCAGTTATGGGTAAATCTTTTTTCAACAGACTTATCAACAGGATATCATGACAACAGAAAACGAAAAAAAACGTTAAAAAAAAGGATTTAAATGTATAAATATGGAAAAAATTTCTCAAATTCCTTTTAGATAAAAAAATTATGCACAACAGGAAGCAAGAAAAAATGAGACCATTTTTTTACTTGAGATGATTTGTTAATATTTTAGAAATAATTGGCCAGATGCACGCCCCCGCAACATACCGGCTTGGATATTAGTTGTATAGTCGCGAGTTGTGATGATTTAGATTAATACTAATATCCTATTTTCATGAATTTACGATCAACCTTTGAATCAACCCCATCGAGTGGGCAATCATTACGAAGTACTCCGCAGAAGATATAGAGATTTCAACGTCTTTAGCCAATCTTCTAAAAAGATTCAGCCAAGGAAAAGTCCTCTCTACCACCCAATGTTTCGCTAAAATAGCCCACTCATTTTTGATACACTTGGATATCTCAATGGTTTTTTCAAACACGGCCGTCACAAAGTTTTCCATCGTTTTTCGATACACCTCACCCGGCCGAAACCCCTTCTAATGAAGGATATTTATCCAAGGTTTCCTTGAAAACCTGACAACCCGCAACAGTATCATGGGTATTGGCTGCATGAACTTTGACATGAAGAAAATGACCTCGGACAATATGCCGCTTGCGTCCCCTTACCGTTTTTCTTCCATCAATGCCACGTCCCGGAGAGGCGCTAGTTGTTTTGACGCTCTGACTGTCAATGATGTTGTAAGTTGGAAGAGGGTTTCTTCCCATCCCTGATACGGCTCTTCTCAATCAAATCTCCCAAGACTTGCTCCCAAATATCGCCATTTTTGGCGCGACGAAAAAAACTGTAAAATGTTTGCCAGGACAGAAATACTCTGAGAAGTTGACGCTACTATTTAATAATAAATTCGGGGACTGTACATAGAAGATTACAAATCCTGCTTGACGCGGTTTGATTGTAGAAGAGCTGTAATCTTTGAGGCTTCGTCAAAGGTTTCATCAATATAAAATCTAAGGGATGGCGTAAATCGTATGGCAAGTTGCCGTCCCAATTCAGAGCGATAAAAGGGGGCAGCTTTATTAAGAGCTTCTATCACTGTTTCTTGATGGGCGCCCCCCATAGGCATAACATAAACTTTGGCGGATTTAAGGTCGGGGCTTATACGGACTTCCGTGACAGTGATGTGTGCTTTTTGAATCACTTCGTCAAAATAGTCCGCACGAGCAAAAATTTGCGCCAAAATATGGCGTATTTCTTCAGCAACACGAAGTTGGCGTTGTGTCGGAGTCGAGTAAGAATGAGATCGTGTCATAAATACTCCGCTTTTCTGTTAATCCAAAGCGCGTGCAATTTCTTCAATTTCAAAACATTCAATAATATCACCTTCACGAATGTCCTGATAATTCTCAAAAGCCATACCACATTCATAGCCCGATTTTACTTCACGGGTTTCATCTTTCATGCGCTTGAGTGTCTTCAGACTTCCTTCGTGAATAACCACATTGTCTCGTAGCAATCTAACTTTAGCGCCTCGTTTGACGACGCCTTCTGTCACATAACAGCCTGCAATCTTGCCTACTTTGGTAATATTAAAGACTTGACGAATTTCAGCATTCCCCAAGAAATTCTCTCGTAAGGTCGGAGAAAGAAGCCCGCCCATCAGAGCCCTTACATCATCAATAACGTTATAAATGATGGAATAATAACGAATTTCCAGTCCAGTTTGACGAGCAACATCACGTGCTTGAGGATTTGCTCGAACATTAAAACCAATAACCAGGGCATGAGAGGCTTTGGCAAGAGTGACATCACTTTCGTTGATGCCACCTACGCCAGCATAAAGAATTTTTACAGCAACTTCATCAGTGGAAAGTTTGCCAAGGCTGCTTATAATTGCCTCAAGAGAACCCTGGACATCTGATTTGACAACAATAGCCAACTCTTTTTTATTATCTGTGGCTTGAGTGAGCAACTGTTCAAAAGAGACGCGTCCTCCAGCGGCAGAAACTAAATTCTTTTGGCGTTGGGCGCGAAACTCACTGATCTCGCGTGCGCGGGACTCTGATTCCATCACAATAAAATCATCTCCAGGAACAGGAGCACCTATAAATCCTGCAACTTCCACTGGTTGGGAAGGAAAAGCTTTTTCTAGCTGTTGACCCTTATCATCAACCAGTGCTCGTACACGCCCAGATTGCATACCAGCAACAAAAATATCCCCAACTTTTAAAGTTCCCCTTTGTACAAGAACAGTTGCTACGGCTCCTCTGCCGCGTTCAAGTTTGGCCTCTATGACAACTCCAGTGGCTGTGCGGTTAGGGTTTGCTTGTAGACCCAAAAGTTCAGCTTGCAAAAGAATGGCTTCTTCAAGTTTATCAATATTTTTTCCTGTTTTAGCAGAGATCTCTATGCTCATCACATCGCCCCCTAATTCTTCTACAACAACTTCGTGCTGTAAAAGCATATTGCGGACGCGTTCAGAATGAGCATTTGGCTTGTCAATTTTGTTAATCGCAACGATCATAGGAACTTGAGCTGCTCGAGCGTGATGAATGGCTTCAATGGTTTGTTCCATAATCCCGTCATCGGCTGCAACAACCAAAATGACAAGATCGGTCACATTTGCGCCACGCGCGCGCATTTCCGTAAAAGCAGCGTGTCCAGGCGTATCAATAAAAGTAATTTTGGCTCCTGTAGGCATTGTTACCTGGTAAGCCCCGATATGTTGGGTGATTCCCCCTGCTTCACCTGTCACAACATCGGTTTTGCGAATTGCATCAAGCAGAGAAGTTTTTCCATGATCGACATGTCCCATGACTGTTACGACAGGGGGGCGCGGAAGCATGGAAGAATCCTGATCTTCCAGGCCTTCTATCCCTTGCTCAACATCAGATTCCGAGATCCTTTTCGGTATATGGCCAAACTCTACAACAAGAAGTTCTGCGGTATCCGCATCAATATTCTGGGTTACAGTCACCATGACTCCCATCGTCATTAATTTCTTGATGACCTCGGCGCCACGTACAGCCATGCGGTTTGCCAATTCCTGGACAGAAATAATCTCAGGGATAGTCACGTCGCGCGTAATTTGCTTTTGCTCAATCGAATCCCGGTTTCTCTTGATTTTATCTTTATACCGTCGCGACCCATAAGTACGAATGGATTCAACCCCTTCATCACTTGTCAGGATCTCCTTGACAGATACGCCATGAAGCCGATGTCGTAATTCGTGACGTCCCCGTTCTGCATCTTCTACTGGTTTACGAGAAATAACTTTGGTTCCCTTTTTTGCACGATGAGAGCTACTTTCTTCTTCCTCTTCGTCAAATCCACTGGAAACTTTTCTTGATTTTGATTCGGGAGAACGATGGGCAGAATCATCGGAATCAGCACTTCGTATAGAAGGTTGTTGTGCGTGGATTGATTTTTCTTCTTGAACTCCTGGCTTTTCAGATTCTTTGTCCTGGATTTGAGCAAGACGCTCAGTTTCTTTTTCTTGTTTTTGTTTTTCTAAGTCAGTAAAACGCAGGGATTCCAAATAAGTGCGCTCTTCTTTTTCCCGTTGCATCTGGGCTTCAAGTTCAGGTTCTCTCTTAAGAGCTTCTTGAACCGCTTTTAAACGAGCTTCCCATTCAGCATCAGTCAGACCTTTTGGAATAGAAGGGTCCCCACCCGTTTTCTTGGTTGGTTGTTTTTTCTCTGAAGGAGATTCTATGACGCGTGTGCGTTTTACCTCAACAGCGACGGCTTTTGAGCGTCCATGAGAAAAGCTTTGACGAATTTGGGGTGCGTCAACAGGCTTTTTAATCCCTAACTTTCCCGATGAAAGTGTAAGGGTTTTTTTTCTTTTTTATCTTCGTTCTCGGCCATATCGTTCTGTCTTTCCTTTAACAAGGATTTTATCATTCACATATCCATACCCTTCGCCTTTATATCCCCGTGGGAATGCTAAATTTCACGATTCCGAAGGGAATTTCCCCGTCTCCACAAGGACTCTTTAGGGTACATCAAGGTTTGGAAGTGCCCTTAAACCAATTTTTACGTGCTTCCATAATCATCTCGTTTGCTTCAGCTTCAGTCAAATGAGAAAAGAGCTCACGAAGTTCATCACTGGCAAGATCTGCTAGGTCATTCAGATTTTTAATATTATTTTCTCCCAACGTCACCAACATTTTAGGAGTTAATCCCGGAAATTTTGTTAAACTCTTGTCAACACCCAATTCCTTGAACTGTTTTGTAAATTCAACATCTTTCTTTTCAAGATAAGTCTGAGCCCGCGATTTTAATTCATTCGCAAGCTCTTCTTCAAATCCCTCAATAGCGACAAGATCCTTGAGATCAATGTAGGCAACTTCTTCGACTGTGATAAATCCTTCAGTGACCAAAAGATGGGCTAGAACATCATCGACATCCAGAGCTTCTACAAATAAGCGTGAAAGATTTTTAACCTGAGCATTTCGGCGCTCTGATTCCTGGGATTCTGAAATAACGTCAATACCCCAACTGGTTAATATGCTGGTCAGGCGAACGTTTTGCCCACGTCTGCCGATAGCCAGACTTAATTGATCATCAGGAACAACGACTTCAACACGGTGCATGTCCTCATCCAGAACGACTTTAGTTGCTTCAGCAGGAACAAGGGCATTCACAATAAAAACAGCAGGATTTGAAGACCATGGGATAATATCCACTTTTTCTCCTTGAAGCTCAGAAGTAACGGCTTGCACGCGACTACCGCGCATACCCACACAGGCTCCTACAGGATCAAGACTTTTATCTGCTGAATAAACGGCGATTTTGGCGCGGCTTCCAGGGTCTCGCGCCACAGCCTTAATTTCAATAACACCTTCATAAATTTCGGGGACTTCCTGTGCAAACAATTTTGTCATAAAGCCAGGATCAGAGCGGGAGAGAAATACTTGAGGTCCACGTAATTCCTGGCGCACATCCATAATATAGGCACGGATACGATCGCCTGAACGGAAAGTCTCTCGTGGAAGAAGTTGATCACGTGCAAGGAGTGCTTCAGATTGTCCCAATTCAATAATGACGTTTCCAAATTCAACGCGTTTAACCTGGCCATTGATGATGTCACCAATACGATTTTTATACTCGTTATATTGGCGCTGGCGCTCAGCATCCCGAACACGTTGAAAAATGACTTGTTTTGCTGTTTGAGCAGCTACGCGTCCTAAATCAATAGGGGGAAGGGGTTCCTTGAGAAACTCGCCAATCTTGAGAAGCGGGTCTCGTGTTGTCGCTTCTTTTAATGATATTTGTGTAACGTCATTTTCAACTTCTTCTACCACTTCGCGATAGGCATAAAGGCTAATTTCACCCGTTTTGCGATCGATCGTTGCGCGGATATCTCGCTCCATTCCATAACGGGCGCGACTGGATTTCTGGATGGCAACTTCCATTGCCTCGATGACTTCTTCCCGATCAATCCCTTTTTCACGGGCGACCATATCGGCAACACCCAAAATCTCCATCCGAATCGTTCCGCTGGTAATTGTCATGCTTTTCTTTACCTCGATTTATTCATCAGTTTTCACTTAATACCCTTCGTCTTTCAAAATCCGGGGTCGTTGGACTTCGGAATTCGTCCGCCTACCCAGCCCTTGAAATCCTTTGGGTATACAATATCTGAACGCACACGTTTTCAATTCCTAAAATTGGGGAACCAATTTTGCTTGTTGAATATCGCTATACGTCACCTCTATACTTTGTGCTTCTTTATCATTAAGACGCACCTGAATTGATTTTTCATCTGCTTTTTCGAGAATGCCTGTAAACTTTTTTCGTCCTTCTTTCATTTCGCAGGTTTGAAATTTAATTTCATGCCCAATAAAACGCTGAAAATCGCGAATTTTTATCAGTGGACGATCAAGACCCGGAGAAGTCACTTCCAGTTTATAGGATCCTTCGATCAGGTCTTCAACATCCAAAAGAGCTGAAATCTCTCGACTTGCGCCTGTACAATCTTCTATGGTTACCGCTGTTTCATCCAGTCGGTCAATCATAATTTGCAAGGTAGGGCGATGTTGACCTGAAAGTTGCACGCGCACCAAATCCAGCTCTCGGTGAGCTAAAACAGGTGCAAGAAGTTTTTCAAGTCGCGTTACAAGTATCATGCGCCGATCTTTAGTCCCTCTTAAACAAAAAGGTGAGCCTTGAGCCCACCTCTTATCTTAGAGAATATCATTATTAAGCCAGTTTATGAGATAAAATATTATCATGAAAAAATCAAGCTTTTTCTTGATGATTTTTAAGTTGGTGGCGCCTGATCCTGGATAGGGGGAGACTGTGAAATCAGGGAATTAAGAAATATGGGTGTCATGTGTACTCTCTCTCTGCATCCGTGGTACTGACCATCTAGGTTCCTCTTCGATTCCCATCATCTTACTTAGACAACTAAAAAGAGACGTAATTTATGCGCCGGTGATCCTGTCTTTCCTCTTGCCATCCGATTGTTTTTGCCATATAGTTAAGTTGTTGTATTTCAAATAGTTATGAAGGTAAAAAATGATTGTTATTAAAGCTGGATTTCACCCCACACGTCCTTGGCAGTGGCCTTAACGAACGGTCGCAAAAATTTCTTAACCTTCTGAAAGTTGTAGAGGGTGATTATCTGAAAGTGTTTCTTTCAAATAATCACACAATAATTTGACCATTCTCAGGTTTTTGATGGATTTTGGGAAAACATAATGCACCCTAGAGCTTGGTCCATTGAGTTCTGGGAGAACTCTTATGAGTCTGTGCTTTTTAATAAGAGAGGAGTCATTTGATAAGGCGATGATGCCGATCCCTGCTTCTGCCATTTGCGCCAGACATTCTACAGAATTAACGATCATAAAAGCTTCTCTTGTATGCCCACAAGTCGTGGAAAAACTCAATAACCAATGAGCGCTTAAGGCATCCCTTAAAGCAGTATGAGGTGGATCAAAAGTAATCAACCTATGCCCATCCAAATCTTTCGCTTCTTTTGGTGTTCCCATTTCTCTCAGGTATTCTTCACTTGCAAAGAGTTGCAATATCCTTTCATGAAGAAAAATTTGCTCTAAGTCTGGAGCATGTATGTCAAAAGTTCTAAAAGCAACGTCGGCTTCTCTTTGTGCCAAATCAAGATCTGTATCATCACAAATAAGATGAAGCTTAATATCAGGATAGAGTTTTGAAAAATTACATAGATGTTGCGACAAAAATGTTGAGGCATATGAATATGTTGTTGTTATTTTCAAAGTGCCTTTCACCTCTTCAGACTTACCCGACATTTGATTTTTTGCTAATTCAAGTTCGGTCATCATATTTTTCACATGATTGAAAAGGATTTCTCCCTGTTGGGTCAGAATCAATCCCTTGCGATTGCGGATAAAAAGCTTTGAATTGGCTTGATGTTCCAGTTGCTGGATGCTGCGTGTCACAGAAGGCTGAAACGTACGAAGGTGTTGGGCTGCTCGCGTAATGCTTTTCTCTTTGGCCACATAATAAAAATGCCTGAGACGATCCCATTCCATGTACATGATGAATTCCTTTATATCATGGTTAAAATGTAATAGTTACAAAATTGACCTTATTTGCCAAAATATGTCAAGTTTTTTGAGGAGCATTATTTATCATCATATACGCTTGACAGAAGATGAAAAATAAGTGTCATTTATCTCCAGAGTGAAAGGAAGAAATCCATGTTTGCATTTGTTTTTCCGGGGCAAGGTTCCCAAGCCGTTGGGATGGGACAGGAAATTTATGAAGCTTTTCCTGTGGCACGTGAAGTTTTTCAGGAAATAGATGAAACACTTAAGCAAAAACTTGGGCAGCTTATTTTTCAAGGGCCTTTTGAAACATTGACGTTAACAGAAAATGCTCAGCCTGCTTTAATGGCAGTCAGCTTGGCTCTTATGCGTGTTCTGACGCATGACGCTAAACTTGACCTTTTTAAAAAGGTCACCTATGTGGCAGGCCATTCTTTGGGAGAGTATAGTGCGCTTGCCAGCGCAGAAGCGCTGACTCTCTCCCAAACTGCCCGTCTTCTTAAATTGAGAGGCAAGGCAATGCAGCAGGCTGTTTCTCCAGATCAGGGGGGGATGGTAGCTTTATTAGGAGCCGATCTTGTACAAGCCGAGGAGATTGCTTTGAAAGCCGCTGAGGGGCAGGTTTGTGAAATTGCAAATGACAATGCTCCAGGACAAATCGTGATCAGCGGGCATCAGGAAGCGATAATGCGGGCAACAGAATTGGCAAGGGAAGCGGGAATTAAAAGAGTTATCCCTTTGCCGGTGAGTGCACCTTTCCATTGTTCTCTTATGCAACCCGCAGCAAAATCAATGGAAGAAGCGTTGGCGAAGGAAAGTTTCAATCAACCCCTTGTTCCTGTTGTTTCTAATGTAAGAGCAGAAGCAGAGACAGTTCCTGGAGTTTTGAAAGCACTCCTTGTTCAACAGGTTACTGGACGTGTCAGATGGCGGGAGTCCGTGCTGAAGCTTAAAGAACTTGGGATAACAAGTATTGTTGAGATAGGAGCAGGGAAAGTATTGACAGGGCTGACAAAGCGTATTGTTCCTGAGCTTGAGGCTTTTTCACTTAATACGCCTGCAGATATTGATTTATTTATTCAACGATTTTAGGAGGATATATGTTTTCATTGAAAGGCAAAAAAGCGCTTATTACAGGGGCGTCAGGAGGAATTGGTAGCGCAATTGCAAGAGTTCTCCATGTGCAGGGTGCTGAAGTCACTTTATCAGGAACGCGACAGGAGACTCTTGAAAGTCTTGCTCATTCTCTGAAAGAGCGGTGTCATATTGCTGTCTGTAATTTAAATAATTCCATGGTGGTTGAAGCACTTGTCCCCCAGGCAGAAGCGTTGATGGGGCAAGTAGATATTCTGGTGAATAATGCAGGAATGACACGGGATAATCTGATGCTTCGCATGAAAGATGAAGATTTTGATGATGTTTTGCGTGTTAATTTGAAATCAGCTTTTATTCTTATGCGTTCTGTTATAAAAGGAATGATGAAAAGACGATATGGACGCATCATTAATATTTCTTCTGTTGTGGGAGTGACGGGAAATCCAGGTCAAGTCAATTATTGTGCGTCCAAAGCAGGACTTATAGGAATGACAAAATCTCTTGCGCAGGAAATTGCTTCGCGCTCGATTACAGTTAACTGCATTGCACCCGGTTTTATTGAATCAGCCATGACCCAGGCACTTAATGAAGAGCAAACGCAGAAAATTAACGAGAAAATACCTTTGTCGCGTATAGGGTCCCCGGAAGAGATAGCTTATGGTGTGGCTTTTCTTGCCAGTGGTGAAGCAAGTTATATTACGGGTCAAACCCTTCATATCAATGGTGGTATGGCGATGATTTGATTTCGTACTTTTTCAATGAAAAAGTTTATGATAGAGTGCGTTTCATATTTTGGGCACCATTGTCTGTAAAGTATTTTGAATCACCTTAACTTTAAGGAAAATTAATATGAGTAACGTTTTAGAAAGAGTTCAAAAAATTATCGCTGAACATCTTAATGTTGATGAAACTAAAGTGACACCTGAATCTAATTTTATTGATGATTTAGGTGCTGATAGCCTTGATACAGTTGAGTTGGTTATGGCGTTTGAAGAAGAATTCGGAATCGATATTCCTGATACGGATGCTGAGAAAATTCGTACAGTTAAAGATACCGTAGATTACGTCACGGCTCACTCAAAAGAGTAACGATTTTTCAGGAGTTTCCTTAATGCGTCGGGTTGTCGTTACAGGATTGGGGTTGGTCACACCCTTGGGTGGAAATACTCAAACTACGTGGGATAACCTTATCGCGGGGAAATCAGGTGTCAGAAAAATTGAGCGTTTTGATGTCTCTGATCTTCCTGCAAAAATCGCAGGGTTGATTCCTGTCGGGGATTCGTCTCAGGGTTGTTATAATCCTGATGATTGGCTTGACCCCAAGGAACAGCGAAAAGTAGATACGTTCATTGCTTATGGAGTGGCTGCTGCCTGTCAGGCCTTTCAGGACTCAGGCTGGGAAGCCAAGTCAGATGAAGATCAATTCCGTGCCGGCGTCATGATCGGTTCAGGGATTGGCGGTCTGCAAAAAATATATGAAGCTTCTATTGCCCTTGAAAAGGGGGGACCCAAGCGGGTTTCGCCTTTCTTTATTCCTTCTGCCTTGATTAACGAGATTTCAGGGAATGTTTCTATTAAATTTGGTCTTAAAGGTCCCAATCACGCTAACGTAACAGCATGTTCGACAGGAGCACATGCCATTGGAGATGCGGCACGGCTCATTCAAATAGGAGATGCGGACGTTATGGCTGCAGGGGGAGCTGAAAGTGCCGTGACACGTCTTGGTATTGCTGGATTTGCTTCTATGAAAGCTCTTTCCACAGAATATAATGAAACGCCTGAAAAAGCCTCTCGTCCGTGGGATAGAGATCGAGATGGTTTTGTGATGGGAGAAGGGGCGGGCGTCGTTATCCTGGAAGAGTTAGAGCACGCAAAAAAGAGAGGCGCACGTATTTATGCTGAAGTGATTGGATATGGCTTGTCAGGTGATGCTTACCATATTGCTGCTCCAGCACCCGATGGAAGCGGTGTACTGCGTTGTATGCAAAATACACTTAATCGCGCGGAAATTAACGCAGATCAAATCGATTATATCAATGCCCATGCCACCTCGACCCCAGCAGGAGACGAACTAGAGCTTATGGCTATTCAACGTTTAATGGGCGCTAGAGCAAGGGATATTTCTGTCTCTTCTACCAAGTCTTCTATTGGGCATCTTTTGGGTGCGGCTGGTGGTGTAGAAGCGATTTTTGCGATTTTGAGTATTCGTTATAAAATAATCCCCCCTACTTTAAATTTGGATAATCCTTCTGACAGCGCACGCGAGATGGATTTAGTTCCTCATACAGCAAAAGAGAAAAAAGTAAAAATTGCTCTTTCCAATTCTTTTGGTTTTGGGGGAACGAACGCCTCGCTTGCTTTCCGTGAATTGGCTTAAAAATACATCCATTACTCAATATTTCCTTATTGGCTTTTTCTTATTGATTTTTTTTGCAGGGACAGGTCTGATCATTTTTTTTCAGCAAAGTTATAAAAGCCTGACAGGCGATCAACAGGAACATACGATTGTCATCCCCAAAGGAGCATCCCTTGATAAAATTTCAGTCATGCTCGGAAAACATAAAATTATTGATCATCCGTTTCTTTTTGTTTGGAATGCACGTCTAAGAAAGCTGCATGCTCGTCTCAAAGCAGGAGAATATATTTTTCCCAAAAATCGTACTTTAGAAAGCGTTTTGATGCTTTTAGTGTCTGGCAAGACAGTCGTGCGTAAATTTACGGCGGTTGAAGGACGAACAGTCTGGGAAATTATTACTGCTCTTAATCAGACAGAGGGATTAGAAGGAGAAATAGATTTTGTTCCGAAAGAAGGAGAACTTTATCCTGAAACCTATTATTTTTCCTATGGAGACCAACGGCAAGAACTTGTTATGCGCATGGTTAAAGCGCAGCAAAAGCATTTAAAAAAACTCTGGAAAGAGCGTGATTCAAATGTGCCTCTTTCTTCTGCTCAAGATGCCCTAATTCTTGCGGCGATTATAGAAAAAGAGACACGAATTCCAGAAGAACGAGCTCGTATAGCCGGGCTCTTTTATAATCGATTGCGGTTAGGAATGCGTCTTCAATCTGATCCTACGGTTCTTTATGGACTTTATCGGTCATATGGTTTGCCTCTTAATCGGCCGTTAAGCAGAGCGGAACTTGATATTTCTACGCCTTTTAATACATATCTTCATAGCGGTCTTCCACCCGAGCCTATTTGCAGCCCTGGGTTTTCTTCTCTTCATGCTGCCTTGCACCCTGAGAAAACGGAAATGCTTTATTTTGTCATCGATGGGACGGGAGGGCATATCTTTTCTTCAACTTATGAAGAGCATAAACGCCATCATCAGGCTTTACGCGCCAGACGCCAAAAAGAAGCGCAAAAAATCAGTAAATAAAAAACATTGGACTTATCCAGGGTGACTTTTCATTTTTTATATATGGAAAAATTCTAAATATATAAATGTTAATAAAAATTTTACTTAAACTCGTTTATAGTTTTAGAGAATATATCATATATGACGCAAGGAGCCAAAGATGTCTCAAGATAAAGCGAAAACTAAAAAAAAGTAGCCATTGCTATACAGGGCGGGGGTGCTCATGGTGGGTTTAGTTGGGGAGTTCTCGACCGTCTTTTGGAAGATGGGCGTTTTGAAATTGAAGGACTTACAGGGACAAGTGCGGGCGGCATGAATGCCGTTTGTGTTGCTCAGGGTTTAATGAAAGGAGGCAACCAGCAGGCGCGGGAAGAATTGAGAAATTTTTGGAAAAGTATCAGCGATTCAGGAAAACACAGTTCTCTTAACAATCGAGGCCCCATAGATAAAATGTTGGGTCATTATACAATGTATAATTCTCCTGGTTTTATGCTCTTTGATCAGTTGAGCCGACTTTTTTCTCCCTATGAACTTAATCCTATGCAAATTGATCCTTTAAAGGACGTTATTACGAAAGCCTTTGATTTTGATAAATTGCGCAAGTTTAAAGGGTGTAAAGTTTTTCTTTGTGCAACGCATGTTTTTACAGGACGTTTAAGGATCTTTTCTCTTGATGAATTACGTCCCGAATGCCTGTTAGCAACAGCATGCTTACCGACCATTCACAGCGCTGTTACCGTTGATGGAGAGTATTATTGGGATGGGGGATTCATTGGTAATCCTGTGTTTTTTCCTCTTATTTATAATTGCGAGACACCTGATATTATCTTGATGCAGCTCAACCCTACTGAGCGTAAGAAGCTTCCAACTACAGCTCGTGAAATTGGTGATCGTCTAAACGAAATTACCAATAATGCTTCTGTTGTGCGCGAAATGCGCGCTATTACATTTATCTCAGACCTTATCGATAGTGGTCAGCTGGATAAAAAGGTACATAAACGCGTTTACATCCATGCCATTGAAGATGAGTCTGTTTTTCAGGAACTGGGTTGGTCAAGCAAGTTGAATACAGAATGGGAATTTTTAACTCATTTGTTTGAAAAAGGAAGACTTGCTGCTGATCGATGGATTAAGGAAAACTATGAAAATGTTGGTAAAAAAACAACAGCACCTATACGTGAACATTTTGTGGGTGCAATGATGGATAAGGGAAAATAAGGGTCGTTTCTGAGGCATGAGGTGTTCTTTCATTTGAGTAGAAGTTAAAATTACTGTAATGTGAACTTTAACTTTATTTCTTGTTATTTAAAAAAATTTCCACCTTTAAAAAAAACGGAGGAGGAGGGGCTGCGCTTATTGAATTAAATGTCATGGGATAAATCTGTGGTGAATGCAGTGCTTTTCATTTATATATATGTGTACAAGAAAATGTCGTTCTTAAGTGAGATTTTATAGCGCTTGAGAAACATGACTTGGACCTTTTTAAATGTCGTAGAAGACAAATCTATGAGCATATCAAACAATCGCGTTAAAACTTATTGTCGTATGGCCACTGAGTTGGCTTGTTTAAGTAATCAGAAACTTTCTGATCTTCTGGAGACGGCGAAGCCGAGACATTCTGGTATCGGCGGTGAGTCGGTTCTGTTGACGATGGGTGATCATTCTATCTTTGTTAAGAAACTTCCTCTCACTGATCTTGAGAAACAGCCAGAAAATATTCTGTCAACAGCTAACCTTTTTGATCTACCGCTTATTTATCAATATGGAATTGGCTCAACAGGCTTTGGCGCATGGCGTGAGCTTGTTGTGCACATTATGACCACCAATTGGGTAATATAGCTAA
>BBVC01000007.1 GCA_001192655.1 Caedimonas varicaedens | reverse complement strand
GTAGTTTTTTTCAAGGTCTGCATAGTATATTTATTACTCTGACAAGATGGGTTATCAAAATTATTCCGTTGGCTTTATACAGCTTTATCGCTGTGACAGTTATCCAGTTGAGGAAAGGTCTTGATATCAGTGGTATTGGGGAATATCTAGCTATTGTTATTTTGGCAAATGCCGTTCAGGGACTGGTTGTTTTACCATTATGGCTAAGGTGGCAAGGAATTTCTCCTTTTCAAACAATGCGCAAGGTGATGCCCGCCTTATCCATCGCTTTTTTTTCCAAATCTTCCACAGGCACCTTACCCATGACGATCCAGTGCGCCGAAAAAAATCTGAAAGTTAGTCCCGGTATTGCCCAATTTGTGTTGCCTTTATGTACAACCATTAATATGAACGGATGTGCTGCGTTCATTTTCTCGACAGTCATCTATTTATCGCAAAGTCATGGAATCGAAATAACTTTTATGACGATGATCAGCTGGATTATCATTGCAACAATTGCAGCAATCGGCAATGCAGGAGTTCCTATGGGATGTTTTTTCCTGAGTGCAAGCCTGTTATCAAGTATGGGCGTGCCGTTGACGCTTTTGGGACTCATCTTACCTTTCTACAATATTATCGATATGATCGAAACATCTCTTAACGTATGGTCAGATGTTTGTGTTACTCAAGTTATTGATCGGAAATTCAAAGAACATATTAAATAAAGAGAGTTAAATTATCTTTGAATTCGTAATATTATAGTGATTGATGGAGAATTAATTTTTAAATTTTTATCATTTTTCAATTATATAAAGAAATTTAGGGGTTGAGTTTTTTCTCAATATCTTGTGAAATAGAAGCTGATAATAATAAAAAGTGGAGGTGTGACATGGTAACTTTTGCAGGGACTCAAAGTAATTTCTTTGATGCGTTGTACAGAGTCATAGAGCTGGATTTTGATGCGATTAAGGCATATCAGACGGCAATTGATCGGCTTGGCGATGAAGGTTACAGAGAGACATTAGAGCAGTTTAAGGAAGATCATCAACGCCATATAAACGATTTTTCAAATTATTTAAGAGAGCAGGGAAAGAAATTCCCCGTGGAAGCTGATGTTAAAAGCATTCTTACTCAAGGCAAAGTTATGATTGCAGGTTTGACGACTGATCGTGCCATTCTTCGTGCAATGCGTAGCAATGAGGAAGATACAAACCAGGCGTACGAGCGCATTCTTTCTCACCCCGACAGGCCAGAAGGATTAAAACAGTCTTTGGATAAGGCTTTGCAGGATGAGCGTCGGCATCGTGACTGGTTAAGCCAGGAAATTGACAAAGACTATCAAGCAACTGGGACTTAAACCAGGAAAAATACAGGATAATAAAAAAGGCATTAAAGAATTCTTTAATGCCTTTATTTACCAACAAGAAAAGGGCAAGTTTTAACGCAGGCAATAAGTTTTAATCAATATGAAACTTATTGCCTGCCCAAGCCGTGAATTTCAGAAAGGCGAGTCTCGCCCTTCGTGAGAAGTTTAGCCGACAACTTTAATATTTACAGCAGAAGCTTTGCCCTGGTGGTTTTCGATTTCATATTCGACTTTTTGATTTTCGGTTAATTCTCTCAAACCGGATTTTTCCAGGGCGTTGATATGAACAAATACGTCTTTTGATCCGTCCTGAGGTTCAATGAACCCATAACCCTTGTTTGTATTAAACCATTTTACTGTTCCTGTAGACATATAATTCTCCTTAAATATGTATTATATAGGTTTATTCCTGAAAAAAGAATTTGAAGAAAAGGAATTAATTTTAGGGAATTTTAAAAAACCAACAGAAATAATTTATTCAACAAACATTTTAGAGTATATAAACTATGGTCACTATAGCTTTTTATAGAGGATTATGCAAGATTATTAGTTGTGTGCCTATTGAAAGGAATCAATTAAGTTTTAAGTACTGGTTCTTACAGTGTATAATTGGAATGAATGTTAAAGGGGGGAGGCTTATGATGCGTTATAATTTTAGTTATTTGGTTGCGGCAACTGTTTTAACTGTGACAATTGCTCAGGCAGAATCTGTGAAATCAGGAAGTAAATACCCAATTATTGTTGAAGTTTATAAAGGAAAAAATTCAACCTGTGATGCCAAAGAAGGTGAACTGACATCTGCTGTAAGTGGCGTTACAAAAACTTATAAAAGTACAAAAGGGGATACGTTTGATAAACTCAAGAACGCCATTAGCCAAGCTGTTAACACGACCATGCGTGGTTCAGGGTGTGAGCTTGTAGGGAATGCTGTTACGCTGGAAGCTGGAGGGACTCTGAATGTTCCTGTTGATACAATGATCGTTGCCTATAAAGATCCTTTTGCAGCATGGAAACAGGATAAAAAAATTGTCAACCCCCTACCTGCTGTATGTAAAATTCAGGCAGGCAAGACAATTTCTTTGGAAACACGCAAATCAGAAGGATTGCGGAGTATTTTTGGTTTTTCGGGAGATGGTGGCTTAGGCTGTAAATAAAAAGTTTAAGTGAATTTTCATGCTGCTGTTGCATCAGTCAATGTGAGTATCTCAGGAGAGAAGCTTCTGTGAATGTGTAGTTTATGGAAGCTTTCTTTGTCTGCGTTATACTCGGCGTTTTATTCCAAATCAGATTTTGCTATACATACCTTGCGTTTGCATCTCTGCTTAAAGTTCTTCCTGGGGGTAGTGAGTGAATACAATGATCAAAAAGGATTCAAAGATCCTTAAGGATGATGAGATTAAAGTTATTCTCGTTGATCGTACAGATCAACCCTTAGGCACGGAAGATAAACTCAGCGCTCATGAGCATGGGCATCTTCACCGTGCTTTTTCTGTGATCCTCTATAATTCAGGGGGAGAGATGCTGATTCAGCGTCGGGCGTTGTCAAAGTATCATTCTCCTGGTTTGTGGGCGAATACTTGTTGCGGTCATCCTTTGCCACATGAATCAGCGAAAGAAGCTGCCCAGCGACGCTTGAGAGAAGAGATTGGGTTTACTTGTGATCTGAACTTTCGCACGTACATTCTCTATTTTTTAAGACTTGAACATCAAATGATTGAGCACGAGTATGTGCACGTCTTTGAAGCAGAGGTGTCTTCCGATACTCTTTTTAAACTGAATCCAGATGAGGTCAATGCGGTTAAATGGATGCTTCCCCATCAAGCACAGAAAGAAGCAAAACAAAAGCCCCAGCTCTATACGCGTTGGTTTCGATTGTATCTTTTGAAGTACTTCGCTAAAGTTTTCAAACAAAAGCTGACTTAATGATTTAAGGATATAGAGATCGTGGTAGATCGCCCCCCAACGTTGCGTGTGAATCCTGAAGAACGTCTTCAGGGATCTTATAGGAAAAAAGAAAAGCGCGCTCAGAAAACCAGACAAGAGCCTTCTTCCAGAAGAAAAAAAAGAAATTATAACTGGTACAGGCGTCCTATTTTATGGGTGCTGAACCTTTTGATTTGGGGATTGATGGTTTTGGGCAGTATTGTCCTTTGGTATGCCTATGATCTTCCAGATATCAAGCGACTTGAAGGAGTGACTCGAAAGCCCAGCGTTACCTTACTTGCACGTGATGGATCGGTTATGGCCACTTATGGAGACTTGTACGGCTCTGTTGTGAGGGCAGAAGACTTGCCTCTCCATATACCGGGGGCAATTATGGCTATTGAGGATCGTCGATTCTACAGACATTTTGGGGTTGATATATTGGGTATCCTGCGTGCGGCCTGGGTGAATTACCGTGCGGGTTCTGTTGTTCAAGGGGGAAGTACATTAACGCAACAGCTTGCCAAAAATTTCCTGTTGAGCGAAAAACTTTATGAACCTACAAACCGCTCAATGCGAAGGAAAATCCAGGAAGTTTTGCTTGCTCTCTGGCTGGAACACAGATTTTCAAAACAGCAAATCCTCACTCTTTATTTAAATCGTGTTTATTTGGGGGCAGGGGTTTATGGAATTGATGCAGCTGCTCACAAATATTTTGATAAATCCGCCAAAGACCTGACGCTCTATGAAGCCGCGGTCATTGCCGGGCTTCTTAAAGCGCCCTCGCGCTATTCTCCTATCAGCAATCCCCAGCTGGCGCATGAACGGGGTCAAACAGTTCTGGCTGCCATGGAAGATGCAGGTTTTATTTCTCATGAGCAGCGCTTACAATATACGGTAGCGCCTGACCCTTTAAAGCAAGCTCGTCATAAAGCTTTGGTAGGACGCTACTTTTCAGATTGGATTTTTGAAAAGTTGGATGAATATATTGGTAAGGTTGAGGAAGATATCATCGTTCAAACAACGCTTGATCTGCGATTGCAAAACCTTGCCGAGGAAAAATCACGCGCTGTTTTGGATGCAGAGGGAACCAAGCTTAATGTGACCCAGGCTGCCCTTGTTGCCATGACACCAGATGGAGGCGTGCGCGCAATGGTGGGGGGACGAAATTATACTCAATCCCAATTTAATCGCGTTACTCAGGCAAAGCGTCAAATAGGGTCTTCTTTCAAGTTCTTTACTTTTTTGTGTGCGCTTGAGAGTGGATATACGTCATCATCAATGATTGCGGATACGCCCTTGCGTGTTGGCAAGTGGAGACCAAAAAATTACAAATATAAAGAGCAGGGAGAAGTCACTTTCATTGATGGATTTGCCTATTCTATCAATGCTGTTGCCGTTAGGCTTGCCACACAAGTAGGTATTAAACGTATGGCAGAAATGGCGTATCGTTTAGGGTTAATGAGCCCTCAACCAAAAGATATGACGATTTCTCTGGGATCAGGACAGGCAACACTTCTTGAACTCACCTCGGCTTATTCGACCGTGGCCAATCATGGATTTGGTGTTTGGCCTTATGGAATTACCGAAGTGCGTACTTCCCAGGGAGAGAGAGTCCTCTACAAGCGTAAAGGTCAGGGCACAGGACGTATCCTGAATCCCAAATGTGTGGTTGATATGCTGGCGTTAATGTCAGCGGCATTTTCCTATGGCACTGGTAAGAGAGCATCTATTGGACGACCTGCAGCAGGCAAGACAGGCACTAGCCAAAATTATCGTGATGCATGGAGCATTGGATTCACACCTGATCTGGTTACAGGTGTTTGGGTAGGGAATGATAATGAATCTCATATGAAAACAGTCACCGGGGGCAAGATCCCTGCCCAGATCTGGCATGATTTTATGGCGGCAGCCCACGAAGGATATCCTGTTCATGTATTTCCGCAACTTCGCGAGAAGTAAGGAAATGGTTCGACGCAAAGTTGCTAGGTTGTGTTAATTTTAAAAAATGGCATAGCACGAGGGGAACTAAGATACAAATGCAATGAGGGCAATGGGCGATTTAAAGAAAGCCTCGTCGTAAAGAAGGCATTGGCTGTTATCTTATATTCTCTGGGCAAAGCTTCGTTTGGGATGTTGAGGAAAATATTTGATGTTAGTCGTTCCTTAACATATCGTTGGATTAAAGAAGCAGCTAACAAGTTACCTGAGTCCGCTGTTTCAGGAGAAATCAGGAAAGTGGAATTTGATGAAATGTGGTATTTTATAGGCTCAAAAAAAAACAATAAATGGGTCATCACGGTGGTAGATCGTCGCAAAAGGCGAACTGTGTCCTGGGTTATCCGACGGTCGTGATACTGCCACTCACTTTCAAGCGACTCTATGAGAAAGTCAAACACCTAGAAAGTTGTACTTTTTATACAGATGATTGGGATGTTTTCGCAAAAGTTTTTCCCAAAGCCCACCACGTAATTGGCAAAGCCCAGACAACAACAATCACAGGGGCAATGACGTGTTCTTCATTAAACCATCATTCAGTCTTTTTCGCACGTGGCGTCCCCAGCGGGATTCGAACCCGCGTTGCCGCCGTGAGAGGGCGGTGTCCTAGGCCTCTAGACGATGGGGACCATCAGGATAGCTCGTAACCTAACTGAAGCTTTATAGAGAAGCAAGCACAAATTAAGAGGTTGTATAGGTTCATATAGATGAGAGAGGAGTGACCTTTGATCTGCATAAAAAGACCTTCCTGAGTTGATGTTGAACTACCCTATCTTTAAGATCTTCTATGGTTTCTTTGAATACTGGAAAACCTGTCTCTCATCTCTCTGAATTGAGACATGGATAGAATAAAGCTCAACTTTGGCTTTTTAATGTTGCAACTTTTGCTTTCAATTTGTCCACTTTAATATGGCGTTCTTGTAATGTTTTTTGAGTGAGAGAAAGTCTACGATCACCTTCTTTTTTGGCCCAGCCTCCCAGCAAGGCAGAACCCGTCACAATGATTCCTATGGTTACGCCGGCCGTTGAAAGAGACTTATGAATAGGATCATTGAGATCAGTATATTTATCAATTCCTGCACAAATTGTCAGCGCAATTCCCCCAAAAGTCCCTACCGTATTGCTATATAAGGCAAGAAATTCAAGAGTATAACCTGAAATAATTCTGTAATAATCCCAAGCCCCCTTACAGCAATTGTAGCATTGGACTTTCCCCGGTGTATCCAGCTCCAGGGAACCATCCAAGCCCACAAGAGCACCACCAGACGAATTATGATCACCCTCTTCGATATCGTGCTTTAAGAGAGGAATTTGGTTCTTTGAATCTTTATCAGTTAAATCATCTTCTATAACGATTTTATTATTAGACGCTAAAGATGTATTGATATTGCAAATAAACAAGAAACTTATAATATAGATGAGATATTTCATGATTATAAAGCCTTAATTTTATTGACATTCTAAATAATAAGAGGAAAATATTAATTTTATATTAAATTTTATAAATAAAATATCTCAACCGCTGCCAACTAGAATTTCATTACTTTGATCATATCACGCACGCTCTAATGACAAATTCACTATGATCTGTCATTGATGCATGAATACCTTGACAAACAAATACAGATCATAATACCCTTTCTTTTATGATTAAAGGTATATACTTTCGCTCTGATTCTTCTTTTCGTAAGCGACCTATGTGGTCGTAAGGGTATTTTTTAATAAAATAGGACCTTACGATTTTTTTAAAAAATAATTACTTTAGTAACGTAGAATATCCATCATGAATTCTTTCAAATTACAAAAAAAACCTGCTCGTATCTATTATCTGGCTTGGATTGCTATTTCCTTGTTTTACTTTTACCAATACATATTGCGGGTTTCTCCTGGTGTTATGGTCGTAGAACTGCGACAAACTTTTAAATTAACTGCTGAAGAATTTTCTTCTCTGGGCGCTATTTATCTTTATGCGTATTCCTTGCTCCAGATCCCTCTGGGGTTTATTCTTGATCGCATGGGCATACGTCGGGTTATTATTCTCTCTATTCTTACATGTCTTGCAGGAACATGTTTCTTTGCTTTTGCCAAGAATATCTGGATGCTTCAGGCAGGGCGTTTTCTTATCGGCATTGGATCAGCCCCTGCCTTTATATGTGCGCTTAAACTTGTCTCTGACTATTTGCCTGAAAAGGACAGAGGTTTGTTGATGGGCGCTACGCTCTCCATTGGAACGATCGGAGCCCTTTTATCAGGAAATCTTCTGGTTACTGTTTTAGAAAATTCGGGATGGCAAAATAGTCTTCTTTTCTGTGTTGTCCTGGGTGGCATAATTTTAGCGATTGTTCTTATGCTTGTTCCTGCTTCTTCCGCCAGAACCACTGTGGGAGATTTTCCACTCGTTCATTTGCGTGAAGGGTTGCGTGTTATTTTTAAACAGAAAGAAATTCTGATTTACGCAATTATTGCTATTGGTGTTTATACTCCCTTGTGTGTTTTGGCTGATCTTTGGGGGACAGCATTCCTGATGGAAAAATTTTCCCTAGAGCGCGCGCAAGCGGCACAGACGAGCCTTTATATGTATGGTGGCTTAACGATAGGAAGTCTATTGGTTCCCTGGTACAGCGCAAAATGGGGAAACTTTCGTGAAACCATACAGGTATGCGCCATAGGTTTGATTTGCTCTATTCTTGCCTTGCTTTATCTCAAGGGTATTGCTATCTGGCAATTGACGATTCTTTTAACGTTGATCGGGATATTCTGTGGCGCAGAAATGGTTTGTTTTACAGGAGCCGCCCATTATACCGCCTCCGCCTATTCAGGATTAGCATTGGGTGTTGTCAATACACTGAATATGCTGGGGGGTGCTCTGGTACAGCAACTGATTGGCTGGTACCTGGATTTCCAATGGAAGGGTCGGTATGGAGCAGATGGTGCACGCTTGTATGGCCCAGAAGAACTCACCGCTGCCTTTTCGCTTCTACTCATTCTGATTGCTGTCTGTTGCTTCCTGACAGTGATGCTTCCCAAAAGGGAAAAAACCAGAAAACCTCTTGCTTCTCCATCCAGAGGGTAATGAAAGAAATAACCAACGGATAAACAAGGTATTTTTTGAAAAATGCCTTGTTTATCCTTTTATTTATATAGCTAAACTGCTATAAAATGATCATATTTTTTATCTTTAAACCTTTGAAATTCTGAAAAAATCTCTTACTATTTTTATCATTTTAAAGAGTATTAGCTATAGAATCATTATGGATAATTCTGCTAATGAGTACGACTATTCGTTTATCTCCATAAAGTAATAACTAAGCCCGTCTTGATATTTTCCTTGATTAAAGGGCCCCTGAACATAATGTACAACCTGGCCATCCTGGTTCCAATCCGTCACTTCAGTTCTGACGCGCAAGGGACTTATAAGTTTTTGGTCTGTAGGAAAGGGAAAAATATAATAAGGTGTGATCTCTACATCTCCGATATTATGACCAATTATAACTTTATAGGGGCAACTGAATTGCAACACACCGTACGATTTCCTTTTTTCCACTGGGTAAAGCACATTCCAATTTTTATCATGAACCTGAAAATCACTTTTGGCAATCATAGTAGAAAAAAACACGCCATTTCTTATAACTGCATTATCAAAATCAAACTCTATAGTCCCCTGAGGTGTCTCTCGATAGTTGTTCGTGTGTGTTGGCAAGTAATGGAATCTCAGGTTGCCTGCATGTGAGATATGCCGCATCCTGTTGAGTGGACTCATTTCTTCTTCAGTAATCATATCGATAGATATCTTTTGAGCAGCTTTCGATACATTAAAAAATGTAAGAAAACTAATGGTAATCAAGCTAGAAATACGTAAGTAATTTTTCATTCTAAAACCCCCCTTGTATCAAACTTATTTTATTAATATTGGAACAACGCAAATGAGGATACCTATTCCGATAACTTAAGGAATAGGGAACTCACTCTAAGAATAATAATTTTTTATTTTTATCGTTTCAATAACTTCCTTACAGCTTAGATATAAATTATCAACAAAGAGAGTTCGAAAATGGCGGGAGTGACGGGACTTGAACCCGCGACCTCCGGCGTGACAGGCCGGCGCTCTAACCAACTGAGCTACACCCCCCTTTGGGGAATTAATAATACGAGTTTCTAACTACCTGTGTCTCTTAAAAGAGTCAAGAGCTTCCTGTAAAAATTCTTTATATCCCCCGTTGACGTCCTTTGAGAACAAGGGCATTGTGTCGACGGATCAGACTATATAAATGAGGTCAAAATCAGGAATGAATCCTAATCTTCAGGAAATGGCAACGGCCTTGAGAATTCTTGCGATGGATGCCGTGGAAAAAGCGAAATCAGGCCATCCTGGGCTTCCCATGGGAATGGCAGATGTTGCAACAGTTTTATATGCCCACTTCCTTAAATTTTCTCCTCAACATCCTGAATGGGCAGATCGTGATCGATTCATTTTATCGGCAGGTCATGGATCGATGTTGCTTTATGGCTTAAACTACCTGACAGGCTATCAGGAGATGACCCTTGAAGAGCTTAAAAAATTTCGCCAGCTGCACAGCCATACTGCTGGTCATCCTGAAGCTAGCCACCCTCTTGGGATAGAAACGACAACTGGTCCCCTGGGTCAAGGGCTTGCCAATGCAGTGGGAATGGCCATTGCCGAGCATCATTTGCGTCACGAATTTGGTCAGGATCTCGTTGATCATCGGACATACGTTATGGCTGGTGATGGATGCCTGATGGAAGGAATATCTCATGAAGCCATCTCTTTAGCAGGTCATTTGAAACTTTCCAAACTTATTGTTTTGTTTGATGATAATCACATCAGCATTGATGGAAAAACAGATCTTTCTGTCTCAGACAATCAGTTAAAGCGCTTTGATGCCTGTGGTTGGGCAACACACTCTATTGATGGTCACAATTATACTGAAATCAGGCAAGCCTTACAGACCGCTCAATCTGCGAAATGTCCAACGCTTATTGCCTGTCGCACCATCATAGGTTTTGGAGCGCCCACAAAAGCCGGCACAGCCTCTGTGCATGGGTCTCCTCTAGGAAGCGAAGAGATTGCCAAAACACGAGAAGCCCTGAAGTGGGAATTTCCCCCTTTCGAAATTCCTGACACTCTTCTGAAACAATGGCGCACCCTTGGCGAACGGGGAGCCGCAGCCTTTACGGAATGGGATCATCGCTTAAAAGCTTCTACAAACCAAAAAGAGTTTGAACGACGACAAAAAAGAGAGACTGGCACAGTCTGGAAAAAATCTCTTCATGAATATATTGAAAAAGTTTTAGACGAGAAACCAACAACAGCCACACGCGTTTCATCAGGGATGACTCTTGATATCCTGTCGGAAGCCATTCCCGAACTGTTGGGTGGTTCCGCTGATCTGACAGGATCGAATAACACAAAAGCTAAAAATATGACAGCTTATAGCCCTCAAAATCCTGGGGGTCGCTATATTCATTATGGAGTGCGAGAGCATGGGATGGCCGCCGCAATGAATGGTATTGCTCTGCATGGAGGATTTATTCCCTATGGGGGAACTTTTCTTGTCTTCAGCGATTATTGCCGTCCCGCCATTCGTTTGTCTGCCTTAACTCATCAACGGGTCATTTATGTGATGACCCATGATTCCATTGGTTTAGGAGAAGATGGCCCCACTCATCAGCCTGTTGAGCATCTGGCTGCCTTGCGCGCTATTCCCAATCTAAATGTTTTTCGCCCCTGTGACGCGGTAGAAGTTGCAGAATGCTGGGAGCTTGCCCTTGAATCCCGCTCAACTCCTTCCCTTCTTGCACTGACACGGCAAAACCTGCCTGTTCTAAGAGCAGAAAAAAATTATTCTGAAAACCTGTCAGCCCGAGGCGGATATATCCTGAAAGAAGCAGAAGGTGTACGTCAGGTCACCTTGCTGTCCACGGGATCAGAGGTAGAAATCAGTTGTAAAGCCCGTGATCTGTTACAAATTCAGGGAATTCCCACAGCTGTCGTTTCCCTTCCCTGTACGCGCTTGTTTGATCTTCAGGCTGAAGAGTACCGCCAGCACATCCTTGGCCCTCAGACAATTCGTATCGCTTGTGAAGCGGCTGTTTCCCAAGGCTGGGATCACTATACAGGTTCAAGAGATCATTTTATAGGCATGAAAAGTTTTGGCGCTTCTGCACCCTATAGGGAACTTTATGAGCATTTTCATATCACCCCTGAGGCAATTGTTACACTGGCACTTGAAAAAATTCAGCAAAGGAGAGAAAGAAAATCATGACTTTAAAAGTTGCTATCAATGGATTTGGCCGTATCGGACGACTTGTTTTGCGCGCAATCGCTGAACAAAAGCGTCAGGATCTTCAAATCGTTGCCATTAATGACCTGGCAGATATTGAAGACAATGCCTATTTGCTGCGCTATGACTCCGTTCATGGCCCCGCCCCTTTTCCCATCAAAACATCAGGGAAAATACTTGATGCAGGATTAGGACCTATTCAAGTCTTGGCTGAACCTCACCCCGAGAAACTTCCATGGAGAGAATTAAATATTGATTTGGTCATGGAGTGTTCGGGCAGATTTACCTCCCGCGAGACAGCAGCCAAGCACTTAACAGCAGGTGCAAAACGCGTTCTTATTTCCGCCCCTGCTGATGATGTGGATCATACGGTCGTATTTGGTGTCAATCATCAAACACTCACCCGGGATCACATCGTTGTTTCAAATGCTTCCTGCACCACAAACTGCCTTGCGCCTGTTGCCTTTGTCCTGCATAAGGCTTTGGGAATCGATCATGGCTATATGACCACGATTCATGCATATACTGGCGACCAGAGACTTGTTGATACTTTTCATAAAGATCCCCGTCGCGCCCGCAGCGCAGCCTTGTCCATGATTCCAACCTCTACAGGCGCTGCACGTGCCGTTGGGCTGGTTTTACCTGAATTGAAAGGCAAATTGGATGGAACAGCTATCCGAGTTCCAACACCCAATGTTTCCCTCATTGATTTTAAATTTGTGGCTAAAAAATCCACAACACGCGAAGAAATTAACGATGCCATTCAAAAAGCAGAAGCAAATGAGCTTAAAGGAGTTTTAGGAACTGTTAATGAACCATTGGTCTCTTGTGATTTTAACCATAACCCCTTAAGTTCCGTATTTGATCTCTCTCAAACACAGGTTATTGAAGGTCGGTTCTGCCGCATTCTTTCATGGTATGATAACGAATGGGGATTTTCTAATCGTATGTCAGATACAGCCCTGATCATGGGGAAATTTCTATAGAAAAATGACGAAAGATTTGAGAGGGCAACTCTTTTAATTTTGACAGATTTCGTCAGAAACTGGATTCTGGGAGTAAGGTTCTGTTCCATAGGAGAGAGGAATGTGTTTCCTGAAGCTTGTGATTTGCATCAGAATCATGGCAGAAACCAAGAGAACGGCTCCCAGCCCTACCCCCACCCAAAGTAACCGATATTTCTGACGATGATTTAATTTCATGGCCGCCTCCCTTTGTTCTCACTCTTCCTTCTGATCATAAGACAAATATATTAAGAGACTTTTAAGGATTTCATTGAAAGATAATTATATTTAGGGAAATATACTCAGAGGATTTCAAAATGCGGGTTATCTGAACAAACAAGATTCTTGAAAAACTTTCTTTTTCTGAAAGATGAACATGCTACACAAAGCGATTTTTTATGTTATCGGCTTTATACTCGTCGCAGGAATTAATGCGCACAGCTATCAGCCTGTTCGTGATTCCTTTGCAAAACATATGACGACAACTGAACAGAAACACAGGATCCCCAAAGGTCTGCTTTCTGCTATCTCAAAAGTGGAATCTGGACGCTATCATAAAAGACATCGAAAAATTATATCCTGGCCCTGGGTTATTCATGCCGAAGGAGAAGGCCAGTTCTTCAAGACAAAACAAGAAGCTGTTGCAGCCTGTCAACATCGGCTGAAATTTGATACAGATTTTTAAAAATCCTCGGATGAAAATTGATACACCTGAGATAAAAAAATAAGGGTTCAATTCGTCATTATTTTTTCTTCCTCCTTTTTCGTTTGAGTAAAATTAATTACTCCCGCTTTCTGTTTATTTCTCAATCTGAAGCTTTCTCCCTGAATATGGATAATGCTGCTATGATGGAGCAACCGATCCAATAAAGCGGCTGTTAAGGCCGCATCATTTCCGAGAGCATGATGCCATTGTCCGAAGGGAAGATTGCTGGTGATGATCAAACTGCTTTTTTCATAGCGTTTGGCAATCACTTGAAAAAGGAGATTGGCTTGTTCTCTTTTGAAGGAAAGGTACCCCAATTCATCAACAATGAGCAAACGATAGCCGCTTATCGTTCTTTTAAAAAAGTGATCCAGTTTTTGTTGACGTGCTGCAACGTCTAGTTGAAGCATCAGATCAGAGGCTGTGATAAAGCGAGTTTTGATTCCTGCTTGTGTTGCCAGATATCCTAAAGCAATAGCAATATGTGTTTTGCCCACACCACTTGGACCAAGAAGCAAAATATTCTCACACCGATCGACAAAAGACAGCGACCTTAATTCTTCAATGGCTGTTTTTTTAATACTCCCCGCAAAAGAATAATCAAAATCATCTAAAGTTTTGATCGCGGGAAATCCTGCTATCTTTGTAAGAATACGTTGACTTCGACGTTGCCGTTCTTTGATCTCCGCTTCTAAAAGCTTTTCTAAAAAATCTGTATAACTTACCTGATTTTTAACGGCATCCTGAGCGAGATCAGAATATCCTTGAGCAACAGAGATCAGTTTAAGAGAATCGCACATCTCTTGGAGACGTTGATATTGTAAGTTCATGCTGCCTCCAGAATTCTGTCGTAAACAGAAAGAGGATGCTGAAGGGGGTTGTGAGGAGCCCATTCAGGAGCTTTAATCTCTGGCTCTTTAACACAACGAGCTAATGAAACATCTCCTCGATAAGGAAGCCCAAGAGGCTGCAAAGTCGAACGTTCTCTTTCTAACCTTTCAAGAGGAACCTCTTTTGTGGTGCCGTGAACACGCTGATTAGCTGTTTCTTTTAACCACTTTAAAACTTCCATATTAGCGGTTTGAACATCGAGTGTTAGACCTGCACTTTTAAGCCGAGAAGCAAGAGGGTTATAAAAGCTGTAACGCAAGTAACGATTAAATCTCTCTACTTTTCCTTTCGTCTTGGCGCGATAAGGACGACACACTTTCAGTTGAAATCCATGATGCTTGGCAAAATCTAACATCCCAGAATTAAAGCGATGCTTCCCTAAACCATAGGCATCTCTTGCCAGAATAACAGTCTTCATATTGTCATAAAGGGCTTGAGAGGGGATACCGCCAAAATAATCAAATGCATCTTCATGGCATTGAAGTAATGTCGATAATTTCTCATTCTCCACAAAGCAGACATAGCTGACCCGACTATAACCAAGGGTTGCGACAAAAGCGGATAGAGGGTTTTTCCCTTTTCGAAATTCAATCCAATCCATCTGCATTTGTGCGCCTGGTTCTGTTTCAAATCTAACGACTTCCTCACAGACCACAGGGGTTAAAGAATTCAGATATAACCTTAATTGTGTCACGCCACCCCTATATCCTTGATCGCGTATCTCCCGTAGCAAAACCGTTGCAGGAAGACAAAAAGGGCGAGCCTGTTTGACCCTTTCTTGCAAATAAGGTTTATATGGATCAAGTTTAGTCTCAACCGTTTTTCTCTTCTTATAAAAAGGTCTGCCTTCATGTTGGAGATATTTACGAACTGTATTCACGGCCATACCAACCTCATGAGCGATCCTTCTTAGACTCTTGCCTTGTCGGCGTAATATTTTTATTTCCATCGTTTGTTCCCACTGAATCATTATTCCTAAACTCCTTTGAAAAGGAGTTAATGCGTGGGTGTATCAAAATTCAACCGATGATCTGTATCATTTTACCTCCGGCGCTAACAGCCGTCCGTGCCTTAAAAGCCAAAGGCATCAAAAATATTGATGTGGGTTTAATGCAAGTGAATCTTTTACATCATCCTCAAGCGTTTTCATCCCTGGATCAGGCTTTTGATCCACAAAAAAATATTGAATATGCGGCAAGATTTCTTACTGACTTGAAAAAAAAGCATGCAAGCTGGTCAAACGCTATTGCTCACTATCATTCTGCCTTGCCCCAACATCATATTCCCTATCGTGATAAGGTCGATAGAATGTGGCGGGAAGAAAAGAAAAAGAGTGCTGGCAATTGGGTTGAACGAGATTATTTTCGATTTACTGATGATACAGAAGATAATCCCCAGTTTCGTGCTCCAAAATTTCGGATTATTCATGTACGCTCTCCTGATAAGAGTTTTTCTAACAGAGTCGTGAAGCAAGGATCCTTACATAAGATAAGCGTTAAAAAAAGGGCTTCCCAATCTCCACGATTTTCCAAAATCAAAAGGAACACACCTTTAAAAGGATCTGACCGCCTTCAAAATCATTTTCGCTTTATCAAACCACAAAAAATGCGTTCCTTCCAGCTCGCTCAAAAAACTCTGAAAAATTAAAAAAGTCATGTTTTGAAAGGCAAAGGAAAAGTACAATGAAGATATTATTTTTCTTCCGTCATCATGACAACTTCATTGGGATGAACATACCCCAGAACTTCCTTGGCACGCTCGACAAGCAAATCTGTACAAACAGCTTCAGGACGTAACAAATTAACCCGATTAGCAAGGATCTGTTCTTCTTTTTTAAGTCCCGTTACACGTTCCTGGACGCGCGTCAATTGCACTTCAAGATGCTGCCAGGCAAACAAACCCCTGCGCCCCTCAACTAAATGATAAGCAAAGTAAGCGACAAGGCAAATAGCGACGCTAGGTCCAAGGAATCTGTTAGAACGGCGTTTGATCTCACGTAACAACATAAAATTTCTGACAATAAACTATAAAAAATACCAAGGTACACTACATGATTATCAGTAAAAAAACTATTAATAATAATCCAGATTTAATTTCTGTTATTTTTTCCCAAAAGAACTAAACCGCGCATCCAATGCCAATTCATCTTCAATGCGAAGAAGCTGGTTATATTTTGCCACACGATCCGAGCGGGAAAGAGAGCCTGTTTTAATTTGACTACAATTTGTTGCCACGGACAAGTCCGCAATTGTTGTATCTTCTGTCTCGCCAGAACGATGAGACATAATGGTTGTAAATCCTGATTTATGAGCCATTTCAATGGTATCAAGGGTTTCTGTCAGAGTCCCAATCTGATTTACTTTAACCAGAATTGAATTAGCAAGTTTGTCTTCAATCCCTTTCCTGAGACGATTAACATTCGTCACAAAAAGGTCATCTCCCACAATTTGTATTTTCTGACCCAAAGCTTTATTCAGGAGAGACCACCCCTGAAAATCATCCTCAGCCATGCCATCTTCAATGGAAATAATAGGATAGCTTGCAAGCAAGTCTTCATAATATTTTACCAAACCAGAAGCATCAAAAGTTTTATTTTCTCCATCTAAAATGTACTTTCCCCCACGGTAAAGCTCAGAAGCCGCCACATCAAGCGCCAATGCGATTTGCTCGCCCGGACGATAACCCGCTTTCTCAATCGCTTTCATAATAAAATTCAACGCCTCACGACTTCCCTTAAGAGCAGGAGCAAAACCGCCTTCATCTCCCACATTGGTATTATGCCCCGCCTCTGATAGAACAGATTTCAGGGTGTGGAAAACTTCTGCACCCATCTGCAAGGCATGTTTAAAAGTCGAAGCTCCTACTGGAATAATCATAAATTCCTGAATATCAATAGGATTATCCGCATGGGCACCCCCATTAAGAATATTCATCAATGGCATAGGCAATTGACGAGCGTGGACACCGCCTACATAACGAAAAAGCGATTGTCCTTGGGACTTTGCCGCTGCTTTTGCAACAGCCAAACTGACACCTAGCAGTGCATTGGCTCCATATTTCGATTTATTGGGGGTTCCATCCAACTCGATCAATGCGCGATCAACAGCCAACTGATTGGACGCGATATAACCTACAATGGCGTTATAAATATCACCATTTATTCCTTCAATTGCTTTTGTGACGCCCTTGCCCAGATAACGGGCTTTATCTCCATCTCGCAGTTCAACAGCTTCATGCTTGCCTGTAGAAGCCCCTGAAGGAACGGCGGCACATCCTGTTGCACCATTATCTAAAATAACTTCTACTTCTACTGTGGGATTTCCGCGAGAGTCCAGAATCTCACGTCCAAAGACATCAATAATTGCACTCATTTGGCAAACTCCTTAAGTTATGAGGCCGCAGACATAGATAATGATTTGGAAAGCTGATCAAAAGCCATTAAATTCTTTAGCAAACCTTCCAAATGGTGGAGTGGAACCATATTAGGTCCATCACTTGGCGCATGATCAGGATTTTCGTGCGTTTCAATAAAAATACCTGCTACACCCACGGCAACAGCAGCGCGCGCCAAAATCTCAACATATTCTCGCTGCCCTCCTGTTTTTGTTCCTTGTCCCCCAGGTTGCTGGACAGAATGAGTCGCATCAAATATCACAGGATATCCTGTTTCTTTTAAAATAGGAAGTGAACGCATATCTGAAACCAGCGTATTGTAACCAAAAGAAACACCTCGCTCACAAAGCAAAATCTGGTGGCTCCCAAAAGATTCAACCTTTTGTACAACGTTACGCATATCCCATGGTGCAAGGAATTGACCTTTTTTAATGTGAAGCGCTTTTCCTGTCTGAGCCGCCGCTTTTAAAAGATCAGTTTGACGACACAAGAAAGCCGGAATCTGGAGAATATCTGCGACTTCTGAAACAGGGACGCATTGTAGGGTATCATGAACATCCGTAATCACAGGGAAACGAAATTTCTCGCGAACTTCTGCCAGAATGGGAAGGCCTTTTTCTATCCCTATCCCTCGCTCACCCAAAGCACTTGTACGATTTGCCTTATCAAAGGATGTTTTATAAATAAAGCCGATCCCCAGTCTGTCTGTCATTTCCTTAAGCGCTTGAGACATTTCCAGCGCATGATGACGGCTTTCCAAAACACAAGGCCCCGCAATAAGGACAAAAGGACTGGCATTATTCATTTGAACAGATTTAACTGAAGAATCGCCAATTTTGACAGTACGTTGCATCATGGAGTCACTTTCTTTTTTACGGCCGCCGCAATAAAAGCGCTAAACACAGGGTGCGGTTCAAAAGGCCGCGATTTCAGCTCAGGATGAAACTGCATTCCCAGGAACCAGGGATGATCTTTCAATTCTACCATTTCTGGCAAAAGCTGGTCTGGCGAAACGCCTGAAAATATAAGCCCTGCTTCTTCAAGTGGTGAACGATAATCAATGTTCACTTCATAACGATGACGATGACGTTCAGAAACAACTTCCTGTCCATAAATTTTATAGGCAAGCGTGTGGGGTTTAAGATGACATTTATAGGCTCCCAACCGCATTGTTCCACCCAAATCTCCCCCGGCCGTGCGCCGTTCCTGAAGACCCCCACTCTTTTGCCATTCGGTTAAAAGTCCCACAAGAGGACAAGACGTAAGCCCAAACTCACTACTACTTGCCCCTGCGATCCCCCCCAGAGAACGAGCAATTTCAATGACGGCCAATTGCATCCCAAAACAAATACCCATATAGGGAATTTTATGGGTGCGAGCATATGCGATAGCGGCCATCATACCTTCTGTTCCCCGTACTCCATAACCTCCGGGAACGAGAATACCATGAGCATTTTTTAAACGCTCCTTAATCTTTTCAACCGGTAACGCAATTCCCTTTTGCTCAAGCGTTTCCGCATCAACCCAATCTATGTTGATACGTGCATCCTGAGAGATTCCCCCATGATAAAGCGCCTCAATCAAAGATTTATAAGCATCCTTGAGAGAAGTATACTTTCCAACAACAGCAATGGTAACTTTCTCATGGGGATGACGGATATGGTCTACAATGGAATGCCAGCAACGAAGGTCTGGCTTGTTTTTGATCTCCAAACCAAAATGTCTTAAAACCTGGATATCAAGCTCAGCCTCAAAATAGCTCAGAGGTACTTGATAAATTGTATCTACATCAAGGGCTTCAATAACACATTCAGGCTTGATATTGCAGAAAAGCGCAAGTTTATCCTTGGAATCCTGGGGGATAGGACGATCACAGCGACACAAGAGGATATCAGGCTGTATCCCTACATGAAGAAGTTCCTTGACCGAATGCTGGGACGGTTTTGTTTTCAGTTCACCAGCGCTTGCAATATAGGGAACAAGCGTCAAATGAATAAAGAGTGCATTTTTATGCCCCTCTTCATTGGCAAATTGCCGAAATGCCTCAAGATAGGGAAGACTTTCAATATCCCCCACAGTTCCCCCGACCTCACAAATCAAAAAGTCCAAATCCGGCTCTAAATCAGCCCGGATATAATCCTTTATGGCATCCGTGATATGAGGAATGACTTGAACCGTAGCACCCAAATAATCACCCCGACGCTCTTTGGCAATCACCTGGGAATAAATCTGGCCTGTAGTAATAGCATCGCTTCGACGACAATTAATCCCTGTAAATCGCTCATAATGTCCAAGATCGAGATCTGCTTCGGCGCCATCCTCGGTGACATAGACCTCACCATGCTGATAGGGGCTCATTGTGCCAGGGTCTACATTTAAATAAGGATCAAATTTGCGCAGTCTGACTTTATAGCCACGCGCCTGAAGAACTGCCGCCAAAGAAGAAGCGGCAAGCCCCTTCCCCAAGGAAGAAACCACACCACCTGTAACAAAAATATATTGTGTCATTCCTAAACTATTTAGTTGCCTTGTCAGAAGGCGTTGAAGGTTTTTCAGGCACCGCTGTTTTTGCTTTTTCTTCCACGGGCGGCGCAGCAACTATAGGTGAAGGAGGAACTGAAGCTTCTACCGGCTGTTTGGGACTCCCCCCAGGAACAACAGGAGCTGTTGTTGCAGGCACATCAAGAATCGATTTGGGTTTATTGCCCCCCTTAAAAACAATGGCAAGTCCCAATGTTGATAAAAAGAACAACGTTGCCAAAACAGCTGTCACATGCGTCAATAGATTAGCCGTACCCCGCGCTGACATCAATCCACCCATTGTTCCCCCACCGCCGCCTATTCCCAGACCTCCGCCTTCATTTTTTTGAATGAGGATAATGCCCACCAAGGCAATAGCGATGATAATGTGGATCGTAAGCAAGACTGTTGTCATAGCAGATTTGTTCCTTCACTTTTCCTGAACTTAACGCATTCTAAGCAAGTATCTCAAAAAAATCCACACGTTTATTGCAGAAATTACATTAAAAAACTGCTGGAGACTGAGACGCTTTTCTCGTGATTGTTTGTTTGGCATTTTATTTTTATCCAAAATGCCTTACACTCCCCGTTAATGTGGATGGACAAGGAAATAAGGATACACCATGAAAATCAATGGTAACGAGATTCGACCCGGCTTTATTATTGAACATAACAAGCGCTTGTGGCTGGCAACGAAAACCCAGCATACCCAGCCCGGCAAGGGCGGTGCCTACCTTCAAGTTGAGCTTAAAGATATTCGCAGTGGAACGAAATTGAATGAGCGCTTCCGCTCAAGCGAATCTGTTGAGCGCGTCCGTCTGGATGAAAAAGAATTTCAGTTCCTTTATGAGGAAGGAGATGACTTGACCTTTATGGATCAAGAAACATTTGAACAAATTACCATTCCACGCTCTTTGGCAGGAGACTCGACTGTTTATCTCGAAGATGGCATGATGGTGACAGTTTCCACCTATGAAGGGGATATCGTTGGCGTCAAACTGCCAGATACTGTGACTATAAAAATTGTCGAAGCTGAACCTGTCGTCAAGGGTCAAACAGCCTCTGGTTCCTATAAACCTGCCATTTTGGAAAATGGATTACGGGTTATGGTTCCCCCTCATATTGACTCAGGCACAAGAATCGTGGTTAATACCGCTGATAATACCTATGTCGAGCGGGCAAAAGATTAACCGCGTCAAAAGAAATTTCGTTAGGATTGAAATAATGCTGCAAACATGCGTACGAACAGGTTCTGCTCTCATTAATATTATGGCCTCAGCCGCCATGAAAGCAGCCAGGGGACTTACACGTGATTTTAATGAAGTAGAAAATTTGCAAGTTTCCCGCAAGGGACCTGGAAATTTTGTGTCAGCAGCAGATCATCGTGCCGAAAAAATTATTTATCAGGAACTCCAAAAATCACGTCCTGATTTTGGATTTCTGATGGAAGAATCAGGCGAAGTCCTCGGGCACGACAAACGTCATCGCTGGATCATTGACCCTCTGGACGGAACAACCAATTTTCTTCATGCCATTCCTCATTTTTGTATCTCTATTGGTCTTGAATTTGATAACGAGATTTTGGCAGGCGTCGTTTACGATCCTATAAAAAATGAAATTTTTCATGCTGAAAAAGGAAAAGGCGCTTTTATGAATGAACGGCGCATAAGAGTTTCTGCACGTCCCTATCTTGAAGATGCTCTTCTGGCAACAACAAGAGTTGCTAACAAAAGCGTTTCCAAGACGACCGATCAGCTATTTCAGCAAACCATGAACCTGGGAAAAAAAACAGCAGGCATCCGTCAGTATGGCGCCGCGGCGCTTGATTTATGTTATGTCGCCGCAGGGCGTTTCGACGGCTTTTTTGCTTACGGACTGGCTCCCTGGGATATTGCTGCTGGACTGATCCTTGTTCGGGAAGCAGGGGGATATGTTACGGAACTCACAGGCAAGGGTTCTTTTTTTGAAACAGGAAGCATTCTGGCATCCAATGCCAAATTAAAAGATTTGATCGTCAAAGAACTTTTGGAAGAAGCATCTCTCGCCTGTACTCAAACGATTTCAAGCTCTGGAGAGAAAAACGAGCCATAAATCCCCTCTTCAGTCACCTATATAAAATTTTCTTCCCTCTTGCCATCTGGATGTTTTTGCCATACAGTTAAGTTGTTGTATTTTAAGAACTTAAACAAAGGAGAGCAAAAATGAAAGTCGTTAAGACGGGTTCAGCAGTGAGCAGACCTTGGTGGTACCCCTAATCTAAAAATCCATTCCTTAAAACTTTTTGCAAGTAATTTCCGAACAGAGTGATGATTTTTAAGTTTGAAACCGATTTTGGGTAAACATAATACCCTTTATGAGGGGGGCTTCTATATCTGGCAGAACTCGGGTCAGGTTATATTTTTCTATCAGTAATGAATCATTTGATAAAGCGATAATTCCAAGTCCTGCTTCTGCTGCCTGTGCCATACATTCCGCTGAGTTCACGATCATGAAAGGTTCTCTTCGTTGATCACTCGGCATGCCTAAAGTTAAAACCCACTGAACATTTTGAGGATTTTGAATAGACGGGTAAGGCGGATAATAGGCTATGAGTTTATGTTGATCTAAATCCTCTAACGCAAAGGGAATTCCCATCTGATCCAAATAATTCTTACTTGCAAACAATTGGAATTTTCTTTCGTGAAGAAAGACTTGTTCTAGTTCAGTTGTATTTGCATCATAGGGACGAATAGCGGCATCGGCTTCTCTGGTTATCAAATCAAGATCAGTATCATTGCAAATCAGGTGAATTTTAATGTCAGGATAAAGTTTTTGGAAATTACAGATATGAGGAAATAGGACAGTAGAAGCGTAGGCATGTGTTGTTGTTACTTTCAATGTTCCGCTCACGTCTTCTGCTGTCCCTGAAATCTTATTATTAGCCAATTCAAGTTCAGTCATCATGTTGCTGACGTGTTCAAAAAGTATCTCACCCTGTTTGGTCAAAATAAGACCTCGGGGATGGCGGATAAGCAGTTTTGATTTAGCCTGATGCTCCAGTTGCTGGATATTGCGCGTGACCGAGGGTTGGAGCATGCAAAGATGCTGTGCCGCCCGCGTAATACTTTTTTCTTTGGCAACGTAATAAAAAATCTTGAGACGATCCCACTCCAGATTCATTTTGATTCTCTCCTAATATAATTGACATACAGAAATATGTTACAATTGATAATATTTGTCAAAATATGTCAAGTTTTTTTGAAGGGGTCTCCCTAAACGAGGACGCTATTCTATCCAGTCGTATCACACGCTAACAACAATTTTCTTTGACAAAGTGGTTTGCATTTTCTAGAGTGACCCTGAAATAGGTTTTACTCAACGGAGTGCCTTACAAAAGGCTGAGAGGCGAAAGCTAACCCGCGAACCTGATCCAGGTCATACTGGCGGAGGAATTGGGTAAGAATAGCGTCTCGTTTCTGATAGGGGCGTTTTATTTGTCGCTCCCTTTTCCTCTTTTCAAAAATATTGAGAAAGAGGAGCCTTTTATACAATGTCACAGGATGTTGCTGTTTGGTCTTTCCTGAACTTCTGGGATTGCCTTATATTTCTTTTCACTATTGGGATCACTTTACTGTCTGTTCTTTACGGAGCGTTTGTCAAAAAAAGAATATATGCAGGGCAAGAAAATAAAACAGCAGAAAATTCCTGGGCAGAATATATTCTTATGGGCAGACAATTGACTCTGCCCCTCTTTGTCTCAACGCTTGTTGCCACTTGGTATGGGGATATCCTTGGAGTAACTCAAATCAGCTTTCAGCACGGAATCTATAATTTCCTGACCCAAGGAATTTTCTGGTATATTTCCTATATTCTTTTTGCCCTGTTTTTAGCCAAAGCCGTCCGAAAAATGGATGTGGTCACCTTTCCGGATCTTCTGTCAAAATTGATTGGCTCTGGCCCTGGTCAATTTTCTGCCATTCTTATTTTCCTGAAAACCTTACCTGTCACCTATGCCATCGGGGTGGGTATTTTTCTGAAAACACTTTTTGCCCTTTCTTTTCCTCTGGCCGTATTTATAGGGCTTTGTTTTGTGTTTTTTTACAGTTTGTTTGGCGGTTTTCGTGCCATTGTTTTTTCAGATTTTGTCCAATTTATTTTTATGTATGCGGGTGTTATTTCCGTCGTTCTTCTCTCTTTTTCCCAATTTGGCGGCGTAGGATATCTGATGGATCATTGTCCTTCTTCTCACTTTTCTCTCTGTGGATCTTTTTCTGTTGCAGACACTTTTGTCTGGTTTTTTATTGCGATCTCTACTACTTTTTTAAATCCTACTTTTTATCAAAGGTGTTTAAGCGCTACTTCAGATAAAGTGGCCGTTCGTGGTATTTTTATATCGATTTTGTTTTGGGTAGGATTTGATATTTGCACCACACTCATTGGACTTTATGCAAAGGCTAGTCTTCCCCATGCAAATCCCCTCAATGCTTCTTTAACGTATTGTCTTCAAATTCTTCCCAATGGCTTAAAAGGCTTGTTCCTGGGAGCTGTCCTTGCGACGATTTTATCGACTCTTGATTCTTTTCTTTTCATCTCCAGCACGGTTTTATCTTATGATTTAGGGATTATACGGTTTAAATCCAAATTTCTGGCACATCTTTGCTCCTCTCTTATTACAGGAGCCTTTACCTTTTTCGTTGTTTTGCTGTATGAAGGAAATTTTGAAATGGCCTGGCGGATGATAAAGGGAATTTTCGCCGCTTGTATGTTTTTCCCCTTCATTATCAGTTGGTTCAAGCCCCAGATGATAACTACTCTCTCCTTCACGTGCTCCTGTTTCTGCGTCCTGTTGGGGGTTGTTTTATGGAATTTCTATAAACCGATGCCGTTAGATGCTTTTTATGTCGGACAAATAATATCTTTCGGATCATTAATGATTCCGACTTTGTGGCGGAAACTCAATTTTAAGATTGCAATATTTCCAAATCACTAAAGCTTGCATAACACGCTCGATTCTTTAATATTGATTATATTTTGCTTCTTGAAAAAAGGAAATATCTTTTCTTATGCGTCCCCCTTGTCTGATTCCTTTGATGGCATCAACCCAATCTCTTTCAGGGGTTGGAGCAAACATGGCGCGCACTCTTGAGCGTCTGAGATGCAAGACTATCCTCTCTCTTCTCTGGCATTTGCCGTATTCTGCCCAAAAAAGACATTTTGTCTCTTCTCTCAATCAAGCAATACCCGGAGAACTTATTACATTTCAAGCCGAGATTCTCCAGCATTTTCCTGCGATAGAGAGATTTAAAACAGCGTCTCGCCGCCCTTATCGTGTTGCTGTAGGCGATCATAGCCGTTTCCTTGATCTCGTTTTCTTCAATGCGATCCCGTCCTATATCGAAAAAAACCTACCCGTGGGAGAAACGCGCGTCATCAGCGGTAAATTTGAAAATTATCAGGGAAAATTCCAGATGACACATCCCGATCATATCGGCTCTCTTGAGACTCTCAAAGACTGGCAGGGTGTAGAGCCTATCTATGCACTTACACAGGGAATAAGTCAGAAACAGCTTCGCAAAATGATTCTGCTGGCTCTGGAAAAAGTTCAACCGCTCCCGGAATGGATTTCTGCTGAAACTCTCCAAATCCATCATTGGCGGTCATGGCATGAAGCGCTCAGACAAGCCCATTTTCCTTCTCATGAATCAGAAAGTCTTTCTTCGCACGGGGATCGCAAACGACTCGCTTTCGATGAATTATTTGCCAATCAGCTGGCTCTCACTATTGTCAGGCGAGCTCAAACTTATCAAAACGGTCAACAGACTTTCCCTACCCATGTTTTGCAACAAAAAATTCTGGATACGTTGCCTTTCAAGCTAACGTGTGACCAACTCAATGCCCTGGAAGAGATAGAACAGGATATGAAAAGTCCCCATCGCATGGTTCGATTACTCCAGGGAGATGTCGGTTCAGGGAAAACGATTGTGGCTTTTTTGAGTATGGTCAAAGCTGTTGAAGCAGGGTTTCAGGTTGCTCTTTTGGCTCCCACAGAAATTCTGGCCAAACAACATGCTCAAACGATGATGTCGTGGGCAGAAGCGGCGGGAATTACACTGGATGTTCTTTTGGGAAAGGATTCGGTCAAGATAAAAAAAGAAAAGTATGAGCGTTTAAAATCAGGTTCCCTACAAATAATAGTCGGGACACACGCCTTAGTACAGGAAGCTGTTTCTTTTCATAATTTAGGTTTTATTGTTGTTGATGAACAGCATCGTTTTGGAGTGGAACAACGCCTAAAATTGGCAGAAAAAGGGCAGCATGTTGATGTTCTTTCTATGACTGCAACACCTATCCCCAGAACTTTAATGCTTGCCACTTATGGCGATTTAGCCTGTTCTTATCTTCATGAAAAACCGGCAGGGCGGCAAGAAGTTCAAACAAAGGCAATTCCTCTTAATCGCGTTGAAGAAATTTTTCAGGGTATTACCCGTGTGGTTCAAAAAGGAGCAAAAGTTTATTGGATCTGTCCACTTGTAGAAGAATCAGAAGTGCTTGATCTGGCTGCTGCCGAGGATCGCTTTCATCTCCTGGAAAAAAAATTTCCAGGCATTACAGGATTGGTGCATGGTCGTTTAAAGTCCCAGGAAAAAGATAAAATAATGGAGCAATTTAAGGAAAGAGACCTTCAAATTCTCGTAGCGACAACTGTCGTAGAAGTTGGCGTTCATGTAGAAGATGCCACCATTATGGTGATTGAGCACGCAGAACGCTTTGGATTATCACAGCTTCATCAACTGCGCGGTCGTATTGGTCGCGGATCCCAGTCCTCTTCATGTGTCTTGCTCTATCAAACACCTCTTAATGAGATTGCAAAAGCAAGAATCAATGTCCTGCGCTCAACCACAGATGGCTTCAAAATTGCCGAGGAAGACTTGCGGCTTCGCGGAGGGGGAGATGCTTTGGGGCTTCGGCAAAGCGGAATGCCTAATTTTTATCTTGTGGATTTCACAATTCACAAGGATCTCTTTTTACTGGCTCAGCAAGAATCAGATGCGCTTTTGGCACAAGACCCTATGCTTGCAAGTCCAAGAGGTCAAGCGGCAAGACTCCTTCTCGCTCTTTTTGGAAAAGAAAGTGCTATGCGATTTCTTCAGGCTGGATAACAAAAGATGAGGAGTGTATTTATCTTTCTTCTATCAGATAATCTGCAATTTTTTTATCTGCGTGAACAGGCATCTCTATCTGTTTTGCAAGTTGTTCTATTGTTTTCTGTGACTTGTGAACTCGATTAAGGGCTTGTATTAAAGCCTCAGGCGTTGAAACCTGAGAGACTACTCCCTTTTCAATAAGAGGATTCGTATAATTTTCAGGATCAACATCAATATAGACAACAGGCTGTCCTGCCAGCGCTGCCTTAATGCCTGTGGTTGAGCGCACACAAACTATAACATCTGCAACCCCAGAAACTTCTTCTGTCGTAAAACCGTCCGGATTTTCTGGAGTTCTGGGCAATAAAACACGAACGTTTTTATAATCTCCAATCCTAGATTTTTCATAAGAATCATCCGTTTTTAATTTAGGATGAAGGGTGATAAGGATTTCAGTATTTTTCAGAAGAGGAAGTGCCTTTACTAAAATATTTTCAAAAGACTTCTTATAAACATCATCATATCCTCCTGAAAATACAATAACCTGAGAAGGCCTTTGTTGGGCATATCCCAGTTTTTTCAAAGTGTTTTCAGGACTATATTTTTCTACGTCCTGCGTCCATGTTTCATAAGTAGGCTGTCCCAATACATGGATTGCAGCGCGAGAATTGAGATTCTGAAATGATTCTCGCAAAGCCTGATAAGGAACAATGATATTATTAACAGACTTGACGACCTCACGCACAGTTACATCAAAGTCATTTGTGAGATCAGAAGGATTATGGAAAGCATCATAGAAACCGATTGTCTCAATATTCTTCTTGGAAGCTTTTTGAGCAAATTGAGCTTGTAAAAAAGATGCTAAACCAATCATCAATTTTTTGGGATCAGCACTTTTAACAATACAATCTATTGTTTCCTCAGGAAAAATTGAATTTCTCTTCCATTTTAAAGGAAGTTTAGTTGAAAAACCCTCACAATTCTTCACTTCTAATAAGTGAGGATGAGCCTCAAATTTTGCAGCAGAATTTCCAAAAGCCAAAATCTTATAGTTAAACTTCTCACCTTTTTTAATTCTAAGGTCTAACTCTTGTGTTACAGCTTTCATTGCCAAAGCATCGCCATTATCATAAGCAACAATTAAGAGATCACAGCCTGCCCAAACAAAAGACGACCCTAAAAATATAATGACAGCGAATAAAATTTTTCTAAAAAATATCTGCATCTCGTTCATTCTTCTTATTGCCTAGAATTTTACTAAAATTCAATTTATTAAGCAATTATGTAATGAATCTTTTAGAGAAATTTTCAACTTTACACCCAATAGGAATCTGCTAATTTGGGTTGCAATAATAAGATTTTTAGTCTGTGAAAAAGGGAGAGATTTGAAAATATGCACTTTATCAAATTTTACTTTGCATTATTGACCATTTTTATATGTTTGGCTGAGACAAAAGCCGCAGAAACCCAAAAAATGATTCTTCCTGATGATGCTCATATCCGTCTGGCACATTGGCTGCCTCATCGTCCCTCAACGCATCCTGCCACTATTTTACTTTTGCAAGGCCGTTCTTCCTATATTGAAAAATTTGATGAAACGATTGAAGATCTGCGTAACCTTGGTTATGAAGTCTGGACTTTTGACTGGCGAGGTTCAGGGGGATCCAGCAGGCTTATCTCTTCTAATACTCAAAAAGTTCATATCGACTCTTATGAGACCTATATTAACGATTTGGATTACATTATTCGCACCCAAATTAAGTCTGAAAACTCCCAACCTCTTATTCTCATGGGAATCTCTATGGGGGGACATCTTGCCTTGCGCTATCTTGAAGAAAAACCCAATAAGGTTGCGGGGGCCTTTCTTATTGCGCCCATGCTCAATATTCACACAAATCCTTATCCGTGCTGGTTAGGACGACTTATAGTCACCACAGCTACGTGGCTAGGTTTTGGAAACGCTTATGCGTTTGGTTATGGAGATTATAACCCCAACCAGAAGATAGACCCTAAAAAAGTAGGAACAACTGATCTTGTGCGTTATCAACGTCAACTTGACCTCAATCTGTCTAAAATGTCCCTGGTCACTGCTGGCCCTACTTTTGGATGGGCCTATGAGACATTTAAATCAATCGATCTTGTGAACACACCCTCTTCTCTTAAAAAGATTTCAGTGCCTGTCATGATCATCAGGGCAGGTCAAGAAATGGTCGTCGATAATTCCGAAGACCCTTTTCTTTGCTCTCATATCTCTCAGTGCCAGATTAAAACTTATGATAAAGCGCGTCATAATATTTTTATCGAACAAGACACATTTCGACACCAGCTTTTTAAGGATTTGGAAGAATTTACTTCCACATTATCAATGCATTATAAAAAATCCATGTAGAAAATTAAATTATCTTAAGGCTTTTATTATTTGAAAGATGAAAGGTTATATCGTTGACCATAAAAATATAATCTCCAGAGTCAATTCTAATAAAGCTTGACGGGAGTTGCAAGTTTTGGCACGCTTCCAGTATTGAAGATGATTTCTTCTAAAAATTAGATAATAAAGTAAATAATTAGGGAGGTTCTGGTGACGCGTTCTGAACTTGTTCAAAGATTAACACAGTTGAATTCTCACTTGACAGTTGCTCAAGCAGAAAAAAGTGTCTCTATTATCCTGGATGAAATTACATCGGCGCTTGCAAAAGGGTGTCGGGTTGAACTTCGCGGATTTGGAGTTTTTACAACTCGTGATCGCCGTTCTCGCCTGGGACGCAATCCTCGCACGGGTCAACCTGTAAAAGTGGAACCAAAAAAAGTCCCTTTCTTTAAAGCCGGCAAGCAGTTGCGTGATCGTCTTAATACGCGCTAATCTCTGGTTTATTTTTTTATGATCCTTGAAAATATTCAAGGATCATTTTTTAATTCTCTGTCACTATTAAGTAGGTTATATTGAGCGTTTAAGCAGAGCAAGATCAAAGGAAGCGAAAGAAGAAAGGTCTATTTTATCGAATCTTAGAGCAAGCCTTTTGTTTTCCTAGATTCTTCCAAAGAAGCGTTCAACATTTGACGTGTTTGATATCTTTCTTTGTCTTGTACGCTTAGGCAAACAGCCCTTTCTCTACGCAGGATGACAGGTTTCTCGCCCGCCTCTTTCAAGCATTTTCGAACCTCATAAAAGTCGTAGCTTTTATCCACAAGGACAGACAGGATACCTTCCCAATCGCCTACAGTCCCAAAGTTGTGAAAAGTCTTTCATATCCCGCGTTACCCCTTAGATAAGCAAGCTCCATGGACAAAACCGGGAGAAGGTCCTTAGTGCTTAGCCCCTGCGACCTCTTCCAAGGTATTGAGGGAAGTCTTTTTTTAAACCTCCCGATCCATAGGCAAGTTTATGGTCGTACTGTCTATCCAAACAAAATCCAATTTAATCCTTTTGTTCTATTGAGGGGGCTAGAGTAAGCGCTAGAATAAACCATTTTCGCTTCACGGATATATAGCTAAAAACCTTTAAAATGGTTATATTATGGATAATTTTTAAGAGGATTATTCCATGACCTATTCATTAGATTTTAGACTTCGTGTTTTATCTGTAAAAAAGAAGAAAAATTTGAGTTTTGCTGAAACGGCGGATCTCTTTGGTGTTGGAGTGACCAGTCTTGTCAGATGGGTCAAGAAGCCTGAGCCTCAGACACATCGTCATAAACCAGCCACTAAGCTTAATATGGATGCCCTTAAAGAAGATATACAGCTTTATCCTGATGCTTATCAGTACGAGAGAGCAGAACGTCTTGGTGTGAGCTCTATGGGGATATGGCACGCTTTAAAACGCTTGAATGTGACCTATAAAAAAAACGCTCAAACATCCCAAGGCCGATCCAGAAAAGCGTGCTACTTTTTGTCAAGAGCTGAAAGCTTATGAAGAAGCAGGGCATCCTATAGCTAACAACATATAAAACGGTCATATTTTATTATCCTGAAATAATTGCTCGATAGAACACCTTTTTTTGCGTCTAATTGCTTTTGCTTGTGCCCATTTATGCTCGATGGGATTAAAGTCTGGAGAATAAGGAGGCAGATACAGCACGATATGCCCTGCCTCAGCAATTGCTTTTTGCATCGCTTTTCCCTTATGAAAGGTGGCATTATCCAAAATAAGGACGCTTTTAGGAGGCAGTTTCGGAAGTAAATCGTCAATGATCCATTGTGTAAACACCTCGGTATTAATCGAGAAGCAGAACAAGCTCACGGTCAATAGCAGACCTTGGAATAAGGCGCCGATGACATTCGTTCGTCCCTTTGCTCCCCAATCATGAATCCCCTCACATCTCTTTCCTTTTGGAGAATAACCATGAGTGCGTGGCATATGGTGTGCAAATCCAGATTCATCAAGAGAAATGATAGGATGCCCTGCTTCTTCATAAGCTTTCAGCTCTTGACAAAAAGTAGCACGCTTTTCTGGATCGGCCTTGGGATGTTTGAGCGTTTTTTTTATAGGTCACATTCAAGCGTTTTAAAGCGTGCCATATCCCCATAGAGCTCACACCAAGACGTTCTGCTCTCTCGTACTGATAAGCATCAGGATAAAGCTGTATATCTTCTTTAAGGGCATCCATATTAAGCTTAGTGGCTGGTTTATGACGATGTGTCTGAGGCTCAGGCTTCTTGACCCATCTGACAAGACTGGTCACTCCAACACCAAAGAGATCCGCCGTTTCAGCAAAACTCAAATTTTTCTTCTTTTTTACAGATAAAACACGAAGTCTAAAATCTAATGAATAGGTCATGGAATAATCCTCTTAAAAATTATCCATAATATAACCATTTTAAAGGTTTTTAGCTATATCATTTCTCTTGATGAATCTGGATTTGCACACCATATGCCACGCACTCATGGTTATTCTCCAAAAGGAAAGAGATGTGAGGGGATTCATGATTGGGGAGCAAAGGGACGAACGAATGTCATCGGCGCCTTATTCCAAGGTCTGCTATTGACCGTGAGCTTGTTCTGCTTCTCGATTAATACCGAGGTGTTTACACAATGGATCATTGACGATTTACTTCCGAAACTGCCTCCTAAAAGCGTCCTTATTTTGGATAATGCCACCTTTCATAAGGGAAAAGCGATGCAAAAAGCAATTGCTGAGGCAGGGCATATCGTGCTGTATCTGCCTCCTTATTCTCCAGACTTTAATCCCATCGAGCATAAATGGGCACAAGCAAAAGCAATTAGACGCAAAAAAAGGTGTTCTATCGAGCAATTATTTCAGAATAATAAAATATGACCGTTTTATATGTTGTTAGCTATAAATCATATGCCAAGGATCACAAAAAGAAAATAGCCTTCGCTAGGAGCGGCTTGTCCTCAGAATATAGAGAACGGCACAGAAAAAATTATAATGACTCACCTTTGACGGACTTGCCTAACCGATCTTTCGAGGAAATAATGTGAGGATTGATCTCTCGCTTAAAATCTGCCAGCTGAAGAGGAAAGTGCCTTGGATTCAGGATCTCTCTTCCTAATCACAAATAGAGAGGCTTTAACATAATTTTTCTTTGTTAACAGTGACATAAATTGCTAGAACCTTGCACCAATAAGACCATCTTCTATTTATAAATCTGACTTGCAACAACACCAAACTCCTGACATAACTGAGAAACTACTTCATCCCCTTTCAAAGCTGCCATCGCCACCCGAAATTTGTAGGCGCTTGTGGTGGGGAGCTTCTTAATGGATTGTGTCATAAATAATGCTCTTTTTTGATCATCATTTATAACCTAAATCCTCCTCAGGCTAGTGGTCTAAAGTATGAGGGGTATTTAACAATAATTGCTGAATGAAACATGAACAATAACATTCAGTCCTCACCCTGGGCTTTAGAATACCCCAGCTTACCGTCAAAAATTCTTAATTTTTCCAGATGCATCCACTGATGTTGGGTGCGGATCACACCCAGCGTTTTAAAAATCTGTTCATCTTCTATTTCTTCCTCGTCATTCACAGCCATCAGGCGACAGCGCCACAAATCAACAACGTCAGGTGTCGTCCCCGGAGATGGATAGACCTTAACACCGCGATTAGAAATCATTTTCAATTTTACGGGCATACCCTGAACAAGCTGTTCAAGACTTTTTCCCAATTCATTCGCCATCAGGGATGACTCTATGAAAAGGTCAAAACCGACGACTTTTGAAGAGGCGTGGACAAGATCAGGCGCTTTAGAGACATTTGGCATTTTAATGGGATGGTGAGGACGTTTGGGCCAGAAGGAAGACGTTTTGCCAAAATTATCGATAATTTTGTTCGTAAAATCAGTTGTAGAGAGAGCATCTCCGCTATCTCCTTTCACATCACGCGTTCCATATCCCTGTTCCAGCGTCACTGCCAAGGCTTGCTCAATCCGATCCGCCGCTTCAAATTCATTAAGATACCGCAGCATCATAACGCCTGAAAGAAGGACAGCCGTTGGATTAATCTGATTTTTACCGGCATATTTCGGTGCAGATCCATGAACGGCTTCAAAAATCGCCACTTCATTTCCAAGATTGGCTCCTGGCGCAAATCCAAGCCCACCGATAAGCCCTGACCCCAAATCACTCAAAATATCACCGTTCATATTCGTTGTGACAATGACATCAAATTTTTCAGGGAAACGCACCAGCTGATGGGCACAGTTATCCACAATAATATGTTGGGTCGTAATATCAGGATATTCTCTGGCGATTTCTTCAAACGTATGTTTCATCAAACCCTCTGAGAATTTCATGATATTCGCTTTTGTAGCACAGTGAATTGTTTTGCGTCCTTCTGAAATGGCATATTCAAACGCCATGCGTACAATCTTTTCGCATCCCTTGCGTGTAATCAGTTTTAACGTCTGAGCAGTCCCGGGAGTTTGCATATATTCATCCCCCGCATACAGATCTTCCACATTCTCACGAACAATCACAAAGTCTATGTGGCGGCCTTTATAGGGAGAAGGCACACCTGGAAATTCACGGATAGGACGTATGTTAGCATAAGTCTCAAAAAGTTTTCGAAGCGTAACGTTTGCGCTCTTTTCTCCAAAGCCGACAGGTGTTGCAAGAGGACCTTTCAAGGCTATTTTATTGCGAAGAAGGGAATCTATGGTTTCCTGGGGAACGCCCGTAGCCTGCCCTTTTTTAAAAACTTCGGCACCTGCCAGGCAATCTTCCCAATGAATTCTGACTCCGCTTGCATCAATAATACGACGCGTTGCTTGTGTGACCTCAGGCCCAATGCCGTCGCCCTTGATAAAAGTCACACGATGCGTTTTTGTCATTTTGTTCTCCCCTTTATTCATCTTGATAGATGTGAAATATATCGCCTTATCTCCTAAAGGGTTTCTTCAAGAGGCGAAGGATGCGTTGACAGAGCTCCACCTGTATCCTGAGAAATTTGCTCTATTTTTAGACGCGCTTCTTCTAAAAGTTTTTCATTATGTTTGCGCAGATTTGTTCCCCGCTCATAAGCCGTGATTGCTTCTTTGAGGGGAACACGTCCCTCTTCCAATTTTCGTACAAGCATTTCAAGCTCCTTCATAGCATCTTCAAAAGAAAAATTCTCAATTTCACTCAGAGTTTCAACAGGAGTCGTCATGATATTTATCCATTCCATGAGTATTTTTTGATTATACATAATTTAGTTGGATAAGCCACCTCCAATGGTTAAAGCCAAAGCACATGCCTGATTATCTGGTTATTCATCAGATTCTGCTGTTCTTTTCTTATCGTGGCATGATAAGTTAAGTGTTTGTTTTGCTCCTGACCTTCTGAGGGAACTTACTTTTTAATTAATTTTTTGAGGAAACATGTCTTTTAATTCATTTGATTTTCGCAAAACTCTTTCCAGATTTGCCACTGGAGTTGCGGTCATACTGACACATGATGCAAAAAAGCAGTTTTATGGAGTGACCGTTAATTCCCTGACTTCTGTTTCCCTGGATCCCCCCCTTATCTTATTTTGTTTGAAGTCTGCCTCTGAAAGTTGTGAGTTATTTGAAAAAAGTAATAGATTTTCTATCAACATTCTGGCTAAAGACCAAACTTCTCTTGCGCGTCGCTTCGCTACGCGAGAAGAGAAAGTCTGTACAAAAGAAGAATTGATAGCTACTTCTTGCGAACTTTTCAAGCTTAGAGGCTGTGTGGCGCATTTATATTGTCAGCGTCAGACAATCATTCCAGGAGGCGATCACAAAATCTTTTTATGTCGTGTCACGGATTTGGAAAGTGACGAAACACAAGACCCTCTTATCTTTTACCAAAGCCAATTTGGCGCCGTCCAAATTTAAAAGAGTGATATGATCTAATTGGCAAGTGCAACCAACAAACCTATGTAATGCTCATTTTTTGCATAAAATTGCCCGTGTCTTGATTTTCCATGAGAGTAATCAACCAGGAATTGTAAATTCCGCCCTTGCCAAACCTGGTTTTCAAATTGAATACCAGTCCTTACATTAATGCTGGGCTTAAAATTATTCGTCTCCCAATAATGAGTATGGACTCCAAAAACATAACGAGCCGTTTGAAATATAAATCTATTTTTTGAAAGATAATCACACCCTGCTTCTAATGTAAAAGGCTTGATATTGGAAGGATCACGATGAACCAGGTACCCCACCCCTATATAAGGACGAAAGGTATCAATTTTATAAGCAGTAAGCCATTTTAGGGCTTCGTAACTTAGATTAATTCTTTGGGGTGCTGTCTTGTTAAGCAATAACTCGTCGCCCAAATGAGAGCTTAGATGGGATAATTGTAGGAGATTCTGCCAACTTTTATTATGAACAAAAGACAACCCCAGTCCTACAAAATAGTCAGAATTAATAAGGGTCGTAGGAGATTTTGTGATATCCATCAAACCAAACAATCCTGCCTGAATTCCTATTTCATAAGTCATGTTTTTTCCTTTATGTCTTAAAAGAGCCAAATTTTCTCCAAAAGAAAGACTGAAAATATTCTTTCCATAAATATCTTTCAATTGTCTTTGATACCCTACTGAAAATTTGGGCCATTTGGGATCCGCAACAGGAGAATTATAAATAACGCCAGAAGGCAAAACCTCGGTCGTATCTGTCGCATTATTTAAAACAGCATGAGCGGCTTTCAAGGATTTATCTGTAGTTTGATGGTCTGTATATTTTAATGTAATACTTTGGAAATACTGTCTTTTTTCAAGGCGACTTTTAAGTCTTTGTTCCGTTTGTGTGTCAAGTTCATCACCATGTATTCTGATATTCAGGATATTGTCTTCCAGAGAGATTTCAACTTCTTCTTCGGGAATAATATCTTCTATAATAGAACTTGCGTATCCAAGGTAATAATCTGTTGTAAGTAGCACTCCATAAGCATAAGATTCTACAAAAAATGTAAAAAGAAGAATCGTATAGATTTTTATTAGATGCTTTCTCTCTTTTACAAATATTTTCAAGAAGATACTCAAATCTTCACTCCTTCAATAGGGGATTTCATCAAATGACGCGCTAAATACTGTCCTGTATAGCTTTTTTTAACGCGAACGATATCCTCTGGCGTTCCTTGAGCTACAATCTTGCCACCCCCACTTCCCCCTTCGGGCCCCAGGTCAAGAATCCAGTCGGCTGTTTTAATGACTTCAAGATTATGTTCGATAACAATCACTGTATTCCCCTGCTCTACCAGAGAATGCAATACTTCCAACAGTTTCCGCACATCTTCAAAATGAAGCCCTGTGGTTGGCTCATCCAAAATGTAAAGTGTACGTCCCGTGGCTCGTCGCGAAAGTTCCTTGGAAAGCTTGATCCGTTGCGCCTCTCCGCCCGACAGCGTTGTGGCGCGCTGACCAATATGAATATAATCAAGACCCACCTGACGGAGAGTGGTCAGTTTATCTCGTACAGATGGAATGGCTTCAAAAAACGTAATCCCCTCTTCCACTGTCATATCCAAAACATCTGCAATGGATTTCCCCTTGAAATGCACATCCAGCGTTTCGCGATTATACCTTTTCCCCTTGCATTGATCGCACTCGACATAAACATCGGGCAAAAAATGCATTTCAATTTTAATAACACCATCTCCCTCACACGCCGCACAGCGCCCTCCCTTGACATTGAAAGAGAAACGACCGGCACTGTAACCGCGCGCCTTCGCTTCGGGCAATCCTGCAAACCAATCACGTATAGGCGTAAAAGCGCCCGTATAAGTTGCCGGGTTTGAACGGGGAGTGCGCCCAATGGGCGACTGATCAATATCAATAATTTTATCAATATGTTCGATGCCTTCAATTTCATCGTGTTCGCCAGCATGTTCCCTGGCATCATTAAGACGTCGTGCAAGAGCTTTATACAGCGTTTCAATCACCAGTGAAGACTTCCCTCCCCCCGAAACGCCTGTCACACAAATGAGTTTCCCCAAGGGAAAATCCATGGTTAAATTCTTCAGATTATTGACGCGCGCGCCCTTAACACGAATAAATTTACCAACGTGGCCGACACGACGGGTTTCAGGAATAGAAATAACTGTTTCTCCGCGTAGATATTTTCCCGTCAAACTTTTGGGATGATCAATAATTTCCTGGGGCGTTCCTTGTGCCACAATCTCCCCCCCATGGATGCCCGCACCGGGACCCATATCGACAACATAATCAGCAGCTCTAATGGTGTCTTCATCATGCTCAACCACGATGACTGTATTATCCAAATTTTTCAAATGCCTGAGAGTCTTCAGCAAACGATCATTATCTTTTTGATGAAGACCAATGGAAGGTTCATCCAAAACATAAAGAACGCCTGTCAAACCTGAACCAATTTGTGATGCCAGACGGATGCGCTGGCTTTCTCCCCCCGAAAGCGTACCCGATGAACGCGCAAGCGTCAGATACCCAAGCCCAACATTATAAAGAAACCCTAGTCGTTCACGGATTTCCTTCAGAATACGATAGGCAATTTCCTGCTGCTTGGCGTTAAGATGATTTTGGAGATCATTAAACCATTCAACAGCTTCCCCAACTGAAAAAGCCGTGACTTCCCCGATATGCTTGCTCTGGATTTTGATGGCAAGTGCTTCAGGTTTCAGGCGATGTCCCTGACAAGTCTCACAAAGTGTCGTTGTTTGATATTTTCCAAGCTCTTCACGACGTGACAGATTTTCTGTTTCCCGAAAGCGACGCTCCAAATTGAGCAGAACCCCTTCAAACGGCTTATTTGTTCGATAAGTATGAGTCCCGTCTTTGATGGTTGTCGCAATAGCTTTGGAACCTGTCCCATGAAAAATAGCGTCACGAGTTTCTTGGCTGAGCTGATCAAAAGGTTTATCAAGAGATTCTCCAAAGTGAGCCACAAGCGCTTCAAGATGCTGTAAATAGTAAAAAGCAAAAGAATTGGACCAGGGAACAATCGCCCCTTCACGAAGGGTTTTAGAAGGATGAGGAACCACAAGAGTATAATCAAAGGTGATGCGTACACCTAATCCGTCACAGGCGGAGCAAGCTCCAAAAGGACTATTGAAAGAAAATAATCGCGGCTCAATTTCATCGATCGTAAAACCGGAAACAGGGCAGGCAAAGCGGGCAGAAAATGTTGTCTGCTCTCCTGTATCGACGTTTTCAATCAAAACCAATCCATCGTTCAGGCCCAGAGCTGTTTCAAGACTTCCTGCCAGCCGCGTTTGCAAGCCCTCGCCTATCACAATGCGGTCTACCACGACTTCAATCGTATGTTTCACTTTTTTATCAAGAACGGGCGTTTCTTCAATCTTATAAAGCGTACCATCAATTTTAAGCCGCTGGAATCCTCGCTTTTGCAAATCAGAAATTTCCTTGCGATACTCTCCCTTACGACCACGGACAACGGGTGCAAGCAGAAGGAAACGTGTGCCTTCAGGCATGGCAAGAATACGGTCAACCATCTCGGAAACTGTTTGGCTTTCGATAGGCAGCCCTGTGGCAGGAGAATAGGGAATCCCAATGCGCGCGAAGAGAAGGCGCAGATAATCATAAACTTCTGTCACTGTTCCGACGGTCGAGCGAGGGTTTTTTGATGTTGTTTTTTGCTCAATGGAGATGGCCGGAGAAAGCCCTTCGATAGAATCTACATCGGGTTTCTGCATTAATTCAAGAAATTGCCGGGCATAAGCAGATAGACTCTCCACATAGCGCCGCTGACCTTCTGCATAAATCGTATCAAAAGCCAGGGAAGATTTTCCAGATCCGCTCAGTCCCGTAATCACTACCAGCTTGTTGCGGGGAATGTCCAGATTGATGTTCTTCAGGTTATGCTCACGGGCACCCCTAATACTGATGATAGGCAAGCTCATATTTTAACTCATAAGGGTCATCATTCTCTACGATTATGCCCCTTGATTTTGGTTGTCAATCTATCGTTGTTTAAATCCTAATTATAATCTATTATTTTAAAGAGTTAATCAAATTTTACAATTATTTATTTGGATAGTATATATAATATATAAAGCACAATAACTGTATCATATTGAGGGAGCTGAATTTTAAATGATGACGTTTATCCGCACATTTTTCCTATTTTCTTTAACCACAGTCTTTTTAAGCGTTCAGGCAACAGAACTTGTCGATATAGATGATCCGGAAAGAAGCTACATTCTAACAAACTCTATAGCTGAGGTCGAATTTCCACTCTCTCAGGAAGAGAGTCAGTTTATTGAAGCATTAAAAAGCAAGGTCATTGAATTAAAAGCCGCTGGTCTTGCAGCTCCTCAACTAGGGGTAACCAAATCTATCACAGCCTTTCAGGTGCCAGAAGAAGCATTACTGTGGAGAGAGGATGTTACCGATTTAATGCCCATAATGGTCTTGATAAACCCTTCATACGAACCTGTAGAAAGCGAAGGAAAATCTCTGGATTGGGAAGGGTGTTTCTCTGGAAAAAATCATTACGGCAAAATTTGGCGATATAACCTTATTAAATATAAGGGAAAAGACATAGACGGAAACGATGTTGAGGGCGAAGCCTTTGGATTTCTGGCAAGACTCCTTCAGCATGAAATAGATCACTGTCATCATAAAATGTGTATCCACAATTATGATCCTGATTCTCCTCACGGTTCTCAAGCTGATTTAATGCCTACACGTAAAATAGAAGTAAAACAAAGAAAGCGGGAGCTAGGTTTAAAAGAGACAGATTATTTTCCTTTAATGAAAAAAAAGAATCTATAAAAATATAATTAAGGACTGTAAAAATATATCTGAAAAGACTACACACCTGATCTCGATATACGCTAACTTACCGTATTTCTTTATTCGTCGGCTATGAAGAAAATTTAATCTGGAACTTTTTATGAAATTGGTTGCGGGGGCTGGATTTGAACCAACGACCTTCAGGTTATGAGCCTGACGAGCTACCAGACTGCTCCACCCCGCGTCTTATAAAATAAGGTAGAAGTGAACTTTGTATATACCTCTTCCTTTCTGAATGCAAGGGAAAATAATCACTTCTCAATCATTTTTTATAGTTATCTCTTATCTCTCAAGCTTCTCACAAAAATGAGTTTTTTTAAAATTATAGGAAGTTCGATGAACAATCCATTGACACATGGCTCATCCCTTTGTAAACACAAAAGGTCTTCTTTTATATTTTAGAGGGAGGGGTGGCCGAGAGGCTGAAGGCGGCGGTTTGCTAAACCGTTATACGGTTAATCCCGTATCGTGGGTTCGAATCCCATCCCCTCCGCCAAATGTCTTATTTTATGCTGATTTTAGGTGATTGATAGTTTTTTTATAATACCCTATTAAAATAATAAAGTTGACATTAAAAGCCATTAAGCACTAACATTGCTCTAACATGTTTGAATGAGTGTTAATGATGCCAAAGTTAACGAATAAGCTGATAGATGCCAGTTTAACAAAACAAAAAGACTATATTGTTTGGGATGATGAGGTTAAAGGCTTTGGATGTCGTATTCTACCCACAGGTTATAAGACGTATGTATTTTTTTATACATCCCCCCTCACACGAAAATATTCCTATCTCAAGATAGGAATTCATGGAAACATTTCTGCAGATGTAGCCCGGAAGAAAGCCAAAAACTTGTCTACGGATATTGTCAATGGTCTTGATCCTAAAGAGCAAAAGAAAGCTCTCCAAATTAAAGAGCAACATTTTCTGTCTTTTGAGGATTTCTTTGAGATATTCAGACAAAAATACATATTAGAAAAACATAAGCCCAGCACTATTCATAGAGATGAACATAGAATTAACAAGTATATCCTTCCATTCTTTGGAAAAAAGAAGATAGGTGCTATCATCCAAGATGATGTGATCAGCTTTGTGAGTTCTATGAAGCATGCACGCGGAAACTGCAATAAATGTCTCATTCTCCTCAGCACTGCTTTCAATCAAGCAGAAAAATGGGGTTATAGAGAGAAAAATACGAATCCCTGCCAGGGGGTAGAAAAATCCCCTGATAAAAAAATGGAACGATTCCTCTCAAAAGAAGAATACGAGCGGTTAGAGCGCATTTTATCAGAACAAGAAAAAATATCCCACTCTTCTCCTTATACCATTGCAGCCATTCGTATGTTGCTTTACACAGGTTGCCGCTGTGGAGAAATTTTAACATTAAAGTGGAGCGACGTTTTTATGGAAGAAGGCTACATCCATCTCCAAGATAGTAAAACGGGAGCTAAAACTTTTCCCCTGAATAGCAAGGCTATTGATTTGTTAAAGAATCTTAAAAAAGATTCTGCTAATCTTTATGTATTTCATGGCAAAACACCTGGATCACATCTGAGTAAAATAGAAACAACATGGCATAAGGTTCGTCACCTTGCTGGCATCCCCGATGTCCGTATCCATGACCTTCGTCATTCTTTTGCCAGCTTCGCCCTTAAAAAAGGCGTTGATCTTTATACGGTCTCAAAGCTGCTGGGACACAAGAATATAGCCACAACAACACGCTATGCTCATTTAGAGTTAGAACATTTGAAGAAGGCAACCAATAAAGTTGCAGAGGTATTTGGATGAAACAATCGATTTGAGAGGACTTTTGAGAAAGGAATAACAATGAACCCTAAACATGATGACGATTTTTACGGATGGACGATGGCGGAAGCTGAGTTGCTGCGTCAACGTAAATTTAATGAACTGGATATTGAACATTTGATAGAGGAGCTTGAAAGTATGGGGGCATCAGAAAAGCGTGAAATTCATTCTAGGATGGAACAGCTTTTGAAACATCTCCTTAAATGGAAATATCAACCCGATCTACAATGTAGAAGTTGGAAGAATAGCATCAGGAATCAAAGAAAGGCACTCTCAGCTGTTATCAAGGACAATCCAAGTTTAAAGCCTACCATTCCCGAATACATCAAAGATGCTTATAAGGACGCATTAGAAGGTGCTATTGAAGAAACAGGTGTATATAAGAAAAACTTTCCCACCGAATGTCCGTATACGTTTGAGCAGATCATGGATGATGAATTTTACCCTGAATGAGAGAAATGAATAAGAGAATGAGGAGAAGAAACAATGTTAACGATTAATGTTTCAGAAAAACTGGAGTCAAGATTTCATGAGCTTGCCAAAGAAATTGGGGAAGACGAAACCTCTCTGATCAAAAAAGCTTTTTTTGAACTTATGGAAGATATGGAGGATACACGCGATGGTTTGGAAGCTTTAAAAGAAATGGAGATATCTGGTGAGAAAAAAACTTATAGCATGGAAGAAGTAGAACAAGAATTGAGAGAGACTCATGTGGAGCATTGAATGGAATAAGAAAGCCAAAAAGCAGCTCAATAAGCTTGATCCTTTTGTTGCTAAAAATATCACTCAACGCTTAAAGATTGTTGTTGCTTCTTGGTCTACTCCTTCTGATGAGGCCAAACCCCTCACAAAAGTTAGGCCCCTTAGAGGAGATAAGGTAGGGTTATGGAAACTCAGATTTAACGATTATCGCCTCGTTTGTGAGATTATAGATCACAAGCTTATTGTTATCGTCTTGAACGTAGGACACAGAAAAGAAGTGTATGAGGAATAAAAATGAGTTCCAGGTACGAAACTGATTATTACGGATGGGTTAAAGAGCAGGCAGAGCTTTTAGCGACAAAGCGATTTGAAGAGCTTGATCTACCCATGCTGGAAGAAGAAATTCTTTCTCTTGCATGGAATCAGAAAAAATATGTGGAGTACCATTTAAAATCTCTCATATTTTATCTTCTTCTCTGGCAATTTCAGCCTTATTGGAGAGGTCGTGAGTGGAAAGGGGCAATGAGCTTATTGAGACTCGACTTACAACACGAGTTAGAAGATAACAAAACGTTGAAAGACAATATACAGGATTCTATCAAAGATTGTTATCGAACTTCCCTTTACAGAGCTCAACGGGCAATGGGACACGAAGATTTGCCAGCCCAATGTCCCTATACTTTTGATCAAATTATGAATGACACCTTTTACCCAGAATGAGGCAGATAAATGATTCCTAAACATGATGAAGACAACTACGGGTGGGCTGTTCACACAGCGCAACTTTTAAGGGATAAGAAAATGAACGAAGTAGATTTTGACGGACTTATCGAGGAGCTTGAAGAAATGGGGATTAGTAATAAACATGCCATGATTAGCCGCCTTGCTCTCGTTCTCACACATCTTCTTAAATGGCAATTTCAACCAACCATGAGAGGACATAGTTGGATCTACACCATAAGAGAACACAGAAAGCAAGCTAAGTACTACCTGGAAGATAATCCTAGCCTCAAAAGTAAATTAAATGAAATGATAACTCGATCGTACAATGTAGCGCTTGATAAAGCAGCAAGAGAAACAAATTTGCCAGCAAAAAACTTTCCCACCGAATGTCCCTATACTTTTGATCAAATTATGAATGACAACTTTTACCCAGAATGAGGCAGACAAATGATTCCTAAACATGATGAAGACAACTACGGATGGACTGTTCATACAGCACAACTTTTAAGGGATAAAAAAATGAGCGAAGTAGATTTTGATCATCTCATTGAGGAGCTTGAAGACATGGTGAGTAGCAATGAAACACAAATGATTAATCGTCTCACCCTTGTTCTCACACATCTTCTTAAATGGCAATTTCAACCAACCATGAGAGGTCATAGCTGGATCTATACAATCAGAGAACAGAGAGATCAGGCTAAAATACACTTGAGAAAAAACCCCAGCCTGAAAAGCAAGATGACAGAGATTTTAGAAGATGCTTATAGGGTTTCTATTTCTAAAGCTGCGAGAGAAACAAATTTGCCAGCAAAAAACTTTCCCACTGGCTGTCCCTACACTTTTGAGCAAATTATGGATGAGAATTTTTATCCTGAGTGAGGATAATAGAGGAAGAATTTAGTCAAGCGATCTACCCAACCCATCTATACTCTTACGTTTCGTGTTGATTGGCATTCTCTTATTTTTTTCAAAATCGTTTGTTTTTTCTGAAAAAGAGCACCATAAAAAATCAGAGCCTACCTCATTTCAGAGATTGAACAAAAAATGGAGACAATCGCCACCTTTTTGCCTTGCATGTTGGGTTGGACGATCATATGCTTTAAAAGCCTGCATGATACAGGCGTGACGGAGGAAGTGCTTGAACACCCCACCGCCACTAAACATCAACAACCCTAGGAGAAATTGTCAATGTCTCATCAGATGTCAACATCGGCTGAAATTTGATACAGATTTTTAAAAATCCTCGGATGAAAATTGATACACCTGAGATAAAAAAATAAGGGTTCAATTCGTCATTATTTTTTCTTCCTCCTTTTTGGTTTGAGTAAAATTAATTACTCCCGCTTTCTGTTTATTTCTCAATCTGAAGCTTTCTCCCTGAATATGGATAATGCTGCTATGATGGAGCAACCGATCCAATAAAGCGGCTGTTAAGGCCGCATCATTTCCGAGAGCATGATGCCATTGTCCGAAGGGAAGATTGCTGGTGATGATCAAACTGCTTTTTTCATAGCGTTTGGCAATCACTTGAAAAAGGAGATTGGCTTGTTCTCTTTTGAAGGAAAGGTACCCCAATTCATCAACAATGAGCAAACGATAGCCGCTTATCGTTCTTTTAAAAAAGTGATCCAGTTTTTGTTGACGTGCTGCAACGTCTAGTTGAAGCATCAGATCAGAGGCTGTGATAAAGCGAGTTTTGATTCCTGCTTGTGTTGCCAGATATCCTAAAGCAATAGCAATATGTGTTTTGCCCACACCACTTGGACCAAGAAGCAAAATATTCTCACACCGATCGACAAAAGACAGCGACCTTAATTCTTCAATGGCTGTTTTTTTAATACTCCCCGCAAAAGAATAATCAAAATCATCTAAAGTTTTGATCGCGGGAAATCCTGCTATCTTTGTAAGAATACGTTGACTTCGACGTTGCCGTTCTTTGATCTCCGCTTCTAAAAGCTTTTCTAAAAAATCTGTATAACTTACCTGATTTTTAACGGCATCCTGAGCGAGATCAGAATATCCTTGAGCAACAGAGATCAGTTTAAGAGAATCGCACATCTCTTGGAGACGTTGATATTGTAAGTTCATGCTGCCTCCAGAATTCTGTCGTAAACAGAAAGAGGATGCTGAAGGGGGTTGTGAGGAGCCCATTCAGGAGCTTTAATCTCTGGCTCTTTAACACAACGAGCTAATGAAACATCTCCTCGATAAGGAAGCCCAAGAGGCTGCAAAGTCGAACGTTCTCTTTCTAACCTTTCAAGAGGAACCTCTTTTGTGGTGCCGTGAACACGCTGATTAGCTGTTTCTTTTAACCACTTTAAAACTTCCATATTAGCGGTTTGAACATCGAGTGTTAGACCTGCACTTTTAAGCCGAGAAGCAAGAGGGTTATAAAAGCTGTAACGCAAGTAACGATTAAATCTCTCTACTTTTCCTTTCGTCTTGGCGCGATAAGGACGACACACTTTCAGTTGAAATCCATGATGCTTGGCAAAATCTAACATCCCAGAATTAAAGCGATGCTTCCCTAAACCATAGGCATCTCTTGCCAGAATAACAGTCTTCATATTGTCATAAAGGGCTTGAGAGGGGATACCGCCAAAATAATCAAATGCATCTTCATGGCATTGAAGTAATGTCGATAATTTCTCATTCTCCACAAAGCAGACATAGCTGACCCGACTATAACCAAGGGTTGCGACAAAAGCGGATAGAGGGTTTTTCCCTTTTCGAAATTCAATCCAATCCATCTGCATTTGTGCGCCTGGTTCTGTTTCAAATCTAACGACTTCCTCACAGACCACAGGGGTTAAAGAATTCAGATATAACCTTAATTGTGTCACGCCACCCCTATATCCTTGATCGCGTATCTCCCGTAGCAAAACCGTTGCAGGAAGACAAAAAGGGCGAGCCTGTTTGACCCTTTCTTGCAAATAAGGTTTATATGGATCAAGTTTAGTCTCAACCGTTTTTCTCTTCTTATAAAAAGGTCTGCCTTCATGTTGGAGATATTTACGAACTGTATTCACGGCCATACCAACCTCATGAGCGATCCTTCTTAGACTCTTGCCTTGTCGGCGTAATATTTTTATTTCCATCGTTTGTTCCCACTGAATCATTATTCCTAAACTCCTTTGAAAAGGAGTTAATGCGTGGGTGTATCAAAATTCAACCGATGATCTGTATCATTTTACCTCCGGCGCTAACAAATCGCAGGCAACACAGATGAATAGAAGGTAAACATAAAAAATAGAAAGGATTGACTCATGAAATTTAGTGATGTTCTTCATTTGCAATTGGATGCTTTACATCTTTTAAAACATCCCTTTTATCAAGCTTGGAGCGAAGGTAAACTGACCATGGATACACTCAGAATCTATGCGCAGGAATATTATCATCACGTAGCCGCTTTTCCACGCTATCTCAGCAGTTTGCATTCCCTATGTTCAGATATCAAAACGAGACAAGTCTTACTGGAAAACCTAATTGAAGAAGAACAGGGCGAAGAAAACCATCCTGAACTATGGTTACGCTTTGCTAATGGTTTAGGTGTTACAAGAGAAGAATGTGTCAACAGTTCTCATCTCTCAACGACACGTGATCTTGTAGAAGGTTACTTTCATCTGGTTAGGTTAAATGATGGAACCGGTCTAGGGGCTATTTATGCTTATGAACGTCAGACCCCAGAAATATCGAGATCAAAAATTGAAGGATTAAAAAATCATTACAACCTGCAAGATGAACAAACTTTTCAGTTTTTTAACGTTCACATGAGCACAGATGAATGGCATCGCACTGAAATACTAAAATTGATAGAGCAACGCAATCCAGAAGACCAGCAACGTGTGATGTATGGAGCGCAAGAAGGCGCCAAATTACTTTGGTTTTTTCTTGATGGGATGATGAAAACAGCTTCTAAAGGGTTGCAAGATCATTAACTCGAGTGCTATATATATGACTCGGTCATATCAACGTGCTACTGACACAATCCCGACAAGCTCCTAGGCTGTATTTTTCGTTCGAATAGTGTCAAACATTCCCCATGCGCCTCTTTCGCCGTACCATTCACCTTTTGTTGCAGCTTTGGAATATTCCGTCGCACGCGCCTCAAAGAAATTGGCATGTTCTACGCCATTGAGCATAACAGTCAGCCAAGGTAAAGGGTGTTCCTTAGTTTTCTTATATTTCCCTGCTGTACCGGTAAAATAGCCGTAAATGGGCGTGAGCTTAAGCTGTGTTAGTCGCCAGTCAGTAATGTAACGCACGTACGCTTGAATATCTTGTGGCATCATACCTTCTATCTCACCCAACTCGAAGGCAAGCTCTATAAATTTATCCTCTAATTCTACCATTGTTTTACCTATATCGATGATATCATCGGCTATTGATTTCGTAACTGCCCCGGTTTCATTTTGCCATTCGTGATAAAGGCGGATAATGCTCTCGCAATGCAGCGATTCATCTCGTACTGACCATGAAACAATTTGCCCCATCCCTTTCATTTTATTAAAACGAGGAAAATTCATCAGCATAGCAAAGCTCGCAAACAACGACATACCTTCCGTAAAGGCACCAAACATCGCCAGCGTACGCGCCACATCGGCACAGGTCGCAGTGCCAAAGCTATGCATATAATCCACTTTGGCGCGCATGGAAGTATACTCTCGAAACGCTTGAAATTCGGTTTGTGGCATTCCTATGGTTTTGAGGAGCAATGCATAGGCGTCGATATGCACTGTTTCCATATTGGTAAATGCTGCCATCATCATTTGTATTTCTAGTGGCTGAAAAATAGGAATATAGCGCTTGAAATAATTATCGCTTACTTCCACATCTGACTGCGTGAAGAAACGAAAAATTTGAGTGAGAAGATTACGCTCGCTCTGGGTAAGATTATGACCGTTCCAATCTTTGACATCCTCTCCCAGCGGTACTTCTTCTCCCAGCCAGTGAATCTGCTGCTGACGTTTCCAAGCTGAGTACGCCCAAGGGTAACGATCCACATTATAACTGCCGGATGTTTCAAGAAGGCCGATTAAACCTTTTCCTTGCAAATCTAAAGGGTTTTCTCTCTCGTAATTTATTGACATGCCAAACATTCCTCATAATCTGTGCGTTTGATTTGAATCGCTTTCTTCGCCATGCTTTCCCCACCCGTATATTCAGCACGTTGAATTGACTTTGATCGACAATAATAGAGGCTTTTCACTCCTTTTTCCCACGCCATCCAATGCAACATCAACAAGTCCCATTTATCGATATCGGTGGGCAAAAAGAGATTAACGGATTGCCCCTGACAAATAAAAGGCGCGCGGTCTCCCGCCATCTCAATCACCCAACGCTGATCAATTTCAAAGGCAGTTTTGAATACGTCTTTTTCAGCTTGAGAAAGAACTTCCAAGTGTTGCACAGATCCTTCGTTCTCAACGATAGATTGCCATACAGAATCATTATCTATCCCCTTTTCTGTTAACAGCTTTTCCAGATAGATATTCTTGACCGCGTAGTTGCCAGAAAGTGTTTTATGGTTATAGATATTTGCCGGTATAGGCTCGATACACGCTGACGTGCCACCACAAATAATGCTGATACTCGCTGTTGGCGCAAGGGCAATTTTATGGCTGAACCGCGCCTTGATTTCGCGTTCTTGAGCATCTGGACAAGCACCTCGTTCCTCAGCAAGAATGACCGATGCAGCATCCGCACAGCGCCGGATATGACGAAAAATTTTTATGTTCCAGGACTTCGCCATCACACTTTCAAATGGTATGTTTTTAGATTGCAAGAATGAATGGAATCCCATTAACCCTAGACCCACCGACCGCTCACGCATAGCAGAATATTTGGCACGCGCCATACCGTCAGGTGCAGTGTCAATGAATTCTTGAAGAACATTGTCGAGAAAGTGCAATACATCTTCAATAATCATTGGGTCACTATGCCACTTATCCCACGTTTCAGCGTTGAGTGAAGAGAGGCAACAAATAGCCGTTCGGTCTTTGCCGTACTGATCAGGGCCTGTAGGCAGCAAGATTTCGCTACACAAATTCGACATATGGATCTTCAAACCCAATTCACGGAGATGTTTCGGCATCAATTTATTTGCTGTATCGATAAAAATCAGATACGGCTCTCCCGTTTGCAAACGTGTTTCTAAAATCTTCTGGAAAAGCTCTCTCGCATTCACAGTGCGCATAATCTGATTCGTTTTTGGGCTGCGCAGATGAAATTCCCTGTCATTGCGTACAGCTTCCATAAATTCGTCAGTCAGATTAATACCGTGATGCAGATTTAGGCTTTTACGATTAAAATCACCGGAAGGCTTCCGAATTTCTAAAAATTCTTCTATCTCTGCATGATGCACATCTATATAGACCGCAGCAGATCCACGTCGCAAAGAACCTTGGCTAATAGCCAGTGTCAGAGAATCCATGACGCGAATGAAGGGAATAACGCCGGAAGTTTTTCCTGCCCGCCCTACCGGCTCACCCACCCCACGCACAAAACCCCAATAAGTGCCGATTCCTCCACCGTTGGAAGCTAACAATACATTTTCATTCCAGGTCGATACAATGCCGTCTAGAGAATCTTTGACTGTATTTAGAAAGCACGAAATAGGTAACCCCCGCTTTGCGCCACCATTTGAAAGGATGGGTGTCGAAGGCATGAACCAAAGACGAGACATATAATCATAGAGCCTCTGGGCGTGGTTCCTATCATCTGCATAGGCGCTAGCCACACGGGCAAACATTTGTTGGTAAGTTTCACCTTTAAGGAGATAGCGGTCATCTAATGTTGCTTTTCCGAAATTAGTCAGTAAAGAATCGCGTGCAGGATCGAGTTGGATCTCTTGAGGATTCACTTTTGGCCTAGACCGATGATGGTCAACTCCTTGTCGATAAGGCTCTTTTTGCTTCTTTACTGTAGGAAAATTAAGGATAATCTTGGTTGGATCATAGTTAATCAGATGGCCGTTGCGGTCGAAATCATAGGAATGTGTCAGCATAATAACCTCTATTTATCAGAGGACAGGATTTGCTGAAAGCAGAGATAAAAAGCCCTCAACCGGTGCACCCCGCCCGATGGTTGCGAATTGTTTTCCGGCAGGTCTCCTGGCTTGTGGCTTATTGTCAGCCTGATCCGTCTTCCCAGTTTCCCAGTGACATCATGATCAAGTAACGCGCCGCTTACAGTTGCGGGGGCAGCTCCGGTATTGAAATATGCTTCGCACCGAATTCCCTTTTAAGCATCGCAGGTCATCCCTTTGATGCACCGTAAAAACACTACATATAGTAGCTATCTCAAGATTCCTGTCAAGATATATTACTGTCCCGTACGGGGATTATAAAAAACCCTCGCCTTTCAGGTGAAGGGAAGGTACCCTGAAGTCGTGTCAACGACGAAGTTTACCCTATGAGAAGTTACCGCACCAACAGTCATACTTAACAACCCTCAATTTATAATCGAGGGTTGTTAAGTTCGGTCATCTATGCGTGCTATTGATAGAGGGGAGAAAATTCGGGGGGAGTTTCATTTTATTGTGTAAAAGTCAACATTTGATCGGCGTTTGCTTTCTTATGTGAATGCGGATATAAAAATTTATGGAACCTCTTCGTAAAATAGAACCAGCTTCTTCTCTTCCAAAAGATATTTGGATGATCGGCTTTGTTTCTTTTCTCATCAATTTTTCTTCCATTATTATTTTTACGCTTTCCCCTTCCTATCTTGTCAGCGTTTTAGGGGTGACAACGTTCAGCATTGGAATTCTGCAAGGTACCGTTGATTTTATAGCTTGGGCGATCAGAATGTTCTCAGGTGTGATCAGTGATTATTGTCGAAGAAGAACGCCGATTTTACTTTTTTCTTCTGCTTTAATCGTGCTTTCCAGACCCTTGTTTATGATGAGTTCGAGCTTTATGGGTTTCTTTCTGGCCAAAAGTCTTGACCGTCTTGGCAATGGCTTGCATGCTGCTCCTCGAGAAGCGCTCGTGGGAGATATTACATCCCTTCATGGGTCTAAGAAGGGCGCCTGTTATGGACTCAGGCAATCTCTCAGTACAGCTGGGTCTTTCGCAGGCGCCTTGATCATGATCATCTTCTTTCATTCCTGTGACAATCGCTACTTTACTTTCTTTTTAATAGCGGCCATATCTCCCATTATCGCCTTCATGATTCTTATTTGGAAAGTGAAAGAAGTTCCTTTCAGTTCTTCGAGTCCTCAAGAAAAGCTTGTCTTTAAAGTGATTCACCTTAAAAAGTTGCCAGTGACTTATTGGAGCGTTGTGATGATGGCTTCTCTGTTCATGCTCTCCAATTATAGCGGAGCTTTTATATTGTTACATTCTGAAGCGATCGCTCAAACTCAAATCATCGCGCCTCTGGTGATGATCGTCCAGAATATGGCAACCACGGCAGTTGCTTATCCTATAGGTTATATTTCCGATAAGATAGGCCATACCTGGATTCTTGGCTTTGGGTTTTTGGTGACAGCACTTTCGGGCATTGTTTTTGCTTTCTCCTCTACGCCTCTTGATATTCTGTTCGGAGCTTTTCTATGGGGGGTTCAAGTGGGGATGACCCAAAGTTTATTCATGACAAGGATTGCTGAGACAACACCTACAGAGACTAGAGGAAGCGCTTTTGGTATTTATTATGCTCTGATGGGGATCATGCTTTTTCTATCGAACAGTGCCATTGGATATATTGCGCATCATTTTTCTCTTTCTATCGGATTTCTCACCTCGTCTTGCGTTGCGCTCTTTGCGCTTTGTTGCCTTTTTCTGATGAATGCCTGGAGAAAAGTTTGAACCCAGGCCGTGCGGCAAACGTCTCTTGAGAAACGACGTCATCAAAAAATCTCCTCTTTGATAAAAAAGAGATTCACATTACCGAAGAAATGTGGTTGAGTGAAGAAATATATTTTTAGAGGGTAACGATGCCTCAAACCTATTGCAAATCAACACTTTCTTGGAATTCTGCCACCAATTCAACTTCTGGAGAAGTTCGGTTGGTGGGCGCTACACCCCTCGAACTGATTGATTCCTAATGATTGAGCCATTCTGTTGATTTTCCTCGGTTTTTATGCCCGCAGGCTGCCAAAAAATTCTTCTTCACTCAACCATATTTCTTGAGTAATGTGAATCCCTTTTTTATCATTCGAAACATCTTTTTTATTCTTCTGTCTGAATCTTGAATATTTCTATAAAAATCTATAAAAATGATTTGGACACAAAAGTAGTCTCTGAAAAATATTTTCATTGATGCTGATAGTCTTGGCGTAATCTTAGAGAACAATATAAACGAAAGCTTATGTATGCCTCTTTTAAGCTGGCTGAATCGAAATCAGCACACAAAAATCACGGAAGATGTTCCCTATCGATTGCTAGAAGCGGATGATCTCCATAGTGCAGGGGATCAGCGTACATCTAATATGTTGATTCAAGGAGATAACCTGCACGCTCTAAAATCCTTGCTCCCTTATTATGCCGGTCGCGTCAAATGTATCTTTATTGATCCTCCTTATAATACCAAGAGTGCTTTTGAGCATTATGACGATAACTTGGAACACAGCCAATGGTTAGGAATGATGTTTCCCAGGATCAAGCTGTTGAGAGAGCTTTTGTCAGAAGATGGTAGCATATGGGTCACTATTGATGATCATGAGGCGCACTATCTCAAAGTTATTATGGATGAAATTTTTGGAAGAAAAAACTTTGTGGCAAATGTCGTGTGGCAAAAACGTACATCGCCAGATTTTAGAATTGTTTTAGGTGATGCTCATGACAATATACTTGTTTTTGCAAAAAACAGCAGTTTATTTAAAAACTCAGCACATCTGTTGCCCATATATGAAAAACAACTAAAAGAATATAAAAATCCGGATAACGATCCTCGCGGAGCTTGGGTGTCAAGAGATTTTTCCGCACAAGGCTATCGCCCCAATCAGATGTATGCGATCGTAACTCCGGGAGGAAAAAAATATACTCCGCCTGAAGGACGTTGTTGGAAAAATGTCGAAGATGTCTATCTTGCGCAACGTTCTGATGGTCGTTTTTGGTTTGGTAAAGATGACAAAGGAGTACCTAGAAGAAAAAATTATCTTTCTGAAACAGAAGGTAGGCAGTCATGGACTTGGTGGTCTAATGATGAAGCAGGACATAACCAACAAGCAAAACAAGAAATTTTATCTCTTTTCAAAAATATTGAAATTTTTTCCACTCCAAAGCCAGAACGTCTGATCCATCGCATTTTTCAAATAGCCACGAAAGAAGGCGATCTTGTGCTTGACTCTTTCCTTGGCTCTGGTACGACAGCGGCTGTTGCCCATAAAATGGGCAGGAACTATATCGGTATAGAGATGGGAGATCATGCCATCACGCACTGTGTTCCGCGTTTACGTAAGGTCATTAGCGGGGAACAAGGAGGCATATCAGAATCTGTGGGTTGGCAAGGAGGGGGAGGCTATCGTTTTTATCGCTTGGGCGCCCCTATTTTTGATTCTGAAGGTCGCATTAATTCTGCTATTAAATTTCCTCATCTGGCAGCTCATATCTGGTTTTCAGAAACGCATACGGCATTAACAGATGAAGCCAGCAGTCCTTTCTTAGGTATCTATAAGGATATTGCTTACTATCTCTTATATAATGGTATTTTGAGAGATAAGCGCCCTCATGGAGGAAATGTGTTGACTTGGAAAATTCTGCAATCTTTACCCGTCTATGAGGGTCAAAAGGTGATTTATGGAGAAGCATCCAGATTGAGCGTGGAACGGCTCAAACCATTAGGGATCATTTTTAAACAAACACCTTACGATGTGAAGGCCTCATAATGATTTTTGCTCTTAAAAACTATCAACTCACAGTTTTAAAAACTTTAAACTCTTATCTTGAAGCTGCGCGTGCTATAGGCGCAAAACCTGCTTATGACAGCATGATGCAAGAAGCTGACGGAAAGAATCCTTGTCTTTATCAACCTTTGAAAGGATTAGAAAGGATTCCCTATATTTGTTTGCGGTTGCCAACAGGGGGAGGCAAAACATTTTTATCGGCGCATACAGTTAAAATTGCTTCTCAATCTTATCTAGAGAGAGACTATCCTGTTGCTTTATGGCTGGTGCCGACCAATACGATTCGCACCCAAACGCTTCAGACTCTTAAAAAGCCGGGGCATCCCAATTATGAGACGTTGCGAGAAGCCTTTAACGGACGTTTCAAAGTGATCGACATCAGCGATTTTGACACTCTGACGCCAACCGATCTTCAGGGTGCGTGCATTATTGTAGGTACGTTTGCCAGCCTTCGCGTCACCAATACCACTGAAGGCCGTAAAGTCTATGATCATCATGAGAATTTAGAGGCTCATTTTGCCGATTTTTCAGGAGATAACTCGATTTTAGAACGTAAAGAGAATGGAAGCATTCTCTTTTCTTTTCGCAATGTTTTGGCCATGCATCGCCCTCTCGTGATTGTCGATGAAGCCCATAATCATACATCATCCCTTAGCGTTGAAGTCTTAAAAAGAATTAATGCGTCTTCTGTCGTGGAATTTACAGCGACACCTCCTATGAACAGTAATATTCTTTGCTCCATCTCCGCAGCAGAACTCAAAGCTGAAGAGATGATTAAACTCCCTATTCGTCTTATTTCTCATAATACGTGGGAAGAAGCGGTCAAAGAGAGCATTCTCATGCGTCAACGCCTTGAGGATGTTGCCCGTCAGGAAAAAGATTATATTCGCCCTATTGTGCTGTTTCAGGCTGAAGAAAAAAACAAAGACATTACGCAAGGCGTTTTACTCAATCATCTGCTGGAACAGGAGAAAATACCCAGACATGAAATTGCCATTGTCACGGGGACTCAAAAAGAGTTAGACGGCATTAATCTGTTGTCACCTGAGTGTCCGATCAAATTTGTCCTGACTATAGAAGCCTTAAAAGAAGGATGGGATTGCTCTTTTGCTTATGTGTTTTGTTCTGTAGCAACCATCTATTCCAAGAAAGATGTTGAGCAAATTCTGGGACGTGTTTTGAGAATGCCTTATGCTAGGAAGCGCGCTCATGCTGATCTTAATCGAGCTTATGCTTATGTGTGTCAATCCTCTTGGCGCGATGCCGCCAAGCAACTATGCGATGCTTTAGTAGATATGGGATTTGAAAAAAATGAGGTCGCTCGCTTTGTTGATCCACAGCCTTCGTTGTTTTCTGAAAATCAACATTCTGCTCAGGATCAATCAGTTGTTGATCTGCCAGAAGGCGTTGAACCTTATATTGCTCCTCTTATTCTCAATGAACCACACATCACGTTGGAACAAAATGGATCGCGCAGTCGCTTGCTGATTCGAGGACATATGAATTTGTCAATCCAAAATGATCTGATGAAAGCATTGCCAACAAAAGAGCTACGGGAAACTTTGTCTCTGAATTTTGACATTCATAACAAGCATTATGCGGAGAGGCAATCTTCAGCACAAAAAGGGATTCCATTTATTGTGCCACGTCTTTATCTTCATTTAGAGGATGATCTTCGTCTTATGGAACGAGATATCTTTTTAGAAATAGGAAATTGGGACTTAAGTCATTGTTCTGTTGAGATCACAGAAGATGATTTTTGCTTCACAGAAAATGGCGTGCAATGGGAAATTGATTTAAACGACCAGGGACATATCACGCACAAGTCCTTAGGCAGAGCCGAACAGCAAGAGCTTGATTTGGTCGATACCGGATGGACATCCGAACAACTTTGTCGTTGGCTGGAGAAAGAAGTCAGGCAACAGGATATTTCTCAGAGTGAGATGTTTTCCTACATAAAGGGTAGCCTTCAGTTTCTTATTGAAAAAAGAGACATCCCTCTCACTGCGTTAGTACGATGGCGTTATGTTTTGTCTAAAGTCCTCAAAAGAAAAATAGATCAACACCGTTTTCATTGTGTGGAACGGGGGTATGAACAAGTATTGAGTGCTTCTGTTTCAGATGTTAGACTAGTTGGAGATTTTCAATTTATGCCTGACCAATACCATCCCTCTGTCACGTATGTAGGTTATCCTTATGAATTTACCAAACATTACTATGCTCAAATCGGCAAACTTGAGAATAAAGGTGAAGAGTTTGACTGTGCCAAAGCCCTTGATTTAACAGCGGAGATCAAATATTGGGTACGCAATTTGGATCAGCAGGGTTTTTGGCTTCCCCTCTCCACAGGTAAATTCTACCCTGATTTTATCGCAGAGTTACAAGATGGTCGGATTCTGATCATTGAACATAAGGGCAAGATTTACGCCACCAACGATGACAGCAAAGAAAAGGCGCGCATCGGTCACTTATGGGCAGAACACAGTCAGGGCAAAGGACTTTTTTTAATGACGATTGTTGAGAAAAATCGACCCTCTTTAGCAGAGCAGATCAAACGAGCCATCACGTCAACTCTTTGATGGTCTCAAGGGAAAGCCCCGTTGCCTGACAAATCACATCAATATCCAACCCCTGCTTGACAAGATTGCGCGCAATGTCAATCTTCTCCTCAGCTTTTCCCTCGGCTTTTCCCTTTTCGATTCCCTTTTCGATTCCCTTTTCTATTCCCCTTGCTTCCCCTTTTTGCTCTGCGGCCATGAGAATATCCTGAGAGTAGACAGCTTCTTTCAAATAGCGATAATAGTCCGTGCGCTCTTCCTTACTCATTTTCAGAACAGCTAAACGCTCCGCAACCTTCTTCATAGTGGGAGATTTAAAATCATCCCGCACCTCACAATGCTTCATCATGTAAAGCCACTCGTCAATCTCTTGAGTGATCACCTCATTAAAAAGAGGAATGGAGATAAAGAAATACTCGGGAAAGATGTTCTTGTGTTCAAACATCACCAACCCCTGATTGGCAATCCTAAAATCCACAGGATGGGCGGTGTCAATTTCATGAATAATCGTCTTGCCGTGATAAATGGGCTTTTTCATCTCCTGGGTGGAGAAGTACAACAAACTGATGTGAAACACTTTCTTGAGGGTGGTGTAGTCCTGATTGCCCGAGATGCTGTCCACCACCAAACGAGAGGTATTAAAACAAGCCTTGTGCATAAAGTTGGGCGTAAAGCACCGCTCGATTTCCACAACGTATTTATTTTCTTCTGCATCCTGAACCACCAGATCAG
>BBVC01000006.1 GCA_001192655.1 Caedimonas varicaedens | reverse complement strand
TGTTCCCACTGAATCATTATTCCTAAACTCCTTTGAAAAGGAGTTAATGCGTGGGTGTATCAAAATTCAACCGATGATCTGTATCATTTTACCTCCGGCGCTAACATTATAAAAGATTCTCTCAATTTTTTTAATTGTCGATCAAGCTGGCGTAACTGAAGATTTTTCATTTTAACAATCTATAACTTGTTTATAGATTCTATTATAACAAGTTATAGATTGTTATTAATTTAAGAAGAGAGAGAGCGACTATTTCCTGAATTCAGCAGGATAGACGCCCCAGATTTTGGTGCGCGGCAACCAGCCTTTATAGCCCTCTGCCTGAAGACGACACCATTCGTCCTTGCACTCAAGCAATTTTCCCACGACGCCTGCGGGAACTTTAGCCAAACCTGATGCTTCATTTTCAGGCTTTTTCCTGAGAATCACCAGATCTTCCAACACCATCACTGTCCGTGCGCCCGACAGCATGCTTTGATGCACCCATCCTTCAATACCCTCAAAATCGCGAATCTTTCGCCAGACGCCGAATTCCCTGATAATTTCCACCGGCATTTTCTCGTATTTTAAAATCCACTCTATGGGATATTCAGAACCCGGTCCCACGCGCAAATTCACTTCGCCAGACCTGAGAGAAACAAATCGAGGCAACGGCAGATCTTTTCCTGCAAAAACACTATGTCCCAAAAAAAACAAAGCTAAAAAGAGGAGAAATACCCGCATGACTTGATTTTCCCGCCTAATATCCCGTCGACCCGAAGCCATTAACCCCTCGCAAAGTGGTGGATGTCAGATCGTCACGTTCATGCCATTGTGCATGCATCACAGGCGCCAGAACAAGCTGGGCAATTTTCATCCCGCGCTCAACCCTAAAAGGCTCTGACCCGTGATTGATCAGCAAGACCTTCAGTTCTCCACGATAATCGGAATCAATGGTACCAGGCGCATTCAGCACGGTTATCCCGTGCTTGAACGCTAATCCCGAACGCGGACGAATTTGCGCCTCATATCCCTTGGGTAATTCAAGAGCCAGTCCCGTGGGAACAAGGAAACGCTCTCCAGAATTCAGAGTCAACGGCTGATCAATCGCCGCCATAAGATCGGCGCCAGCGCTTTCAGGCGTTGCATACTGAGGTAGCTCTAATCCTTCCGCATGGGGAAGGGTGACGACAATAGCAGAAACAGTTGTAATCATGTATCTCTCTTCATTCTATACTTTTATAAACCAAGGCCCATGGCATGACGGGTTAATCGTCTGCGCAGCGGCGCTATCGCATTCATCCATGACATTCCCTGCCCCCGGACAAAAGCCAAGCTCTGTGAAGAGCGGGAAAAAAGGCGAACAAGGCTATCTGTCATGCACGTCATTGAGACAATATCCCGAACGCGCTGTCTTTGATAGCGCTTTAAAAGAGTTTCCTCTCCTATATCCAGCCCCAGTCTGGCGCTGTTCTGCACAAGACCTGATAAAATCTCGGCATCCCGAAAGCCCAAATTGGCTCCCTGCCCTGCGATGGGATGGATCGCATGAGCGGCATCCCCCATCAACACACAACGTTCGGTCGTCATCCGTCGCGGAAGTGTCATGACAAGGGGATAATGCCAGCGTTTTGATATTAGCTCTATCTTCCCCAAATAAGGAAAACGACGCTCAAGTTCTTGGGCAAACTCTTCCTGTGAAAGAGATTCCATGGCGGAAATCCATTTATTTTGAAGGCTCCAGACCACAGAAGACTGATGGGTTTTAACAGGTAAAAAAGCCAGCGGGCCCGTCGGCAGGAAATGCTCAAAGGCTCTACAATGATGGGGCTGCTCATGCTGGACAGACGTGACAATCGCTGTTTGATCATAACGAGCTGTATAAGCTTTAATACCCATGCTCTCGCGAATCTGAGAAAGGCGTCCATCGGCACCTACAATCAACCGGAACTGGATAAGCTGGCCGTTGGTCAGCTCTGCTTGCCCCTGTGAGGCATCACATTCCAGGCTTTTAACAGAAGCAGGAGCAATCAATGTGATATTTTCTCGCTCTTCCATCATCGTGTAAAGCGCTTGCCGAAGCCGCCAATTGTCCAGGATAAATCCCATAGGATGTCCGTCGGCATCTTCCTGATTGAAATGAAGGAATCCTGAGGTCAGAGCTTGGGAAACCCGAATTTCCTCAATAGGCGTGGTATGGGGAAGAAGCTGAGCCCACAACCCTGTTTTCTCCATGATCAGCGATGATCCCCAAGAGACAGCCGTCGTCCTGCCATCCTGATTTTTATCCAGTGCTTTTTCAGGCGCAAGAAAATCAACGACAACAACACGCAGAGGAAGAGTAGTCAGAAGCCCTGCAAGCACTCCGCCCACAGGCCCCCCTCCCACAATCAAAACATCACATTGAAGCGGCTTCTGAGTCATAACGCCCAGTTTAAGGAGAGTTTCGTCTCAAGACAAGCTTTTCTGTTTCTTCTCTTTACAATAAAGAATAAAAACAAGAATCCCCCCTAAAAGAGAGCAAACAGGAATAGCCATAAGCGCCCAAAAATACGATGTGTGGCTATAGACCCGGATGCCGTTCAATACTCCACCTTCCCAACAAATATCCATCAGGGAACCCACCACTGTATGGAAAAATGATCCGCCCAGCATATTGACGCAATTCAAAAAAGCAATGGTAATCCCTAAAAGCTGGGGCACCATCAGTTTTGATCCTGCCGAAAAAACCAAGACTTGATAACAACAAAAAATACCTATGGTAAAAAAGATCGCCTTTAACATATGGTTATCCAAAAAATTCCTTCCCGTCAGCATCAGAAAAAAGAGAAAAGACATTCCCAAACTGCACGCGATGATGACCTGGTAAACACCAAAACGTTCACTCAAAAAAGCGAGCAAGGGGCCGCCAAAAAGCATGCCAATGAAAATAAAAGAAACAAGACCTGCACAGTCACCCTGGGAAAATTGATGGGCTTCCATCAAATAATTAACGCCCCAGACATCCGCAAATCCTTCTAGAGCTCCGACCATCAGAAGGTTTGCAATACTCAGTAAAACCATGGAAGAAGAGCCAATCACCTTCTTCAAATCACTTATTTTTATGGCTTGAGGGACTGTGTCACACAGACCTTGCGGAGCTTTAAAGCCTACCAAAAGAAGAAATCCCAACCCTATACCAAAACCCGAAATCAGCAGGGCAACACTCTTCCATCCCAGATTTTCAATCAGCAAACTGACAGGCTTCCCCCCATAGACAGCTCCCAATAGCCCTAATGAAAAGGTCAATCCCACAAGACGCGCATATCGTGCCGAGGGAAACCATAGGGAAATAGCTTTTGATGTTCCCAGAAAACCTGCGGCCGATCCCATACCGATTAAAAAACGCCCCATAAGCGCCAGAAGCCAATGCTCGGTAAAAGTGAATAAAAAAACCGCAAAACCGCAAAGCAACGCACAACCAGAAACAACCCACCTGACGCCAAAGCGCTCAAGAAGAAGAGCTATGGGAATTTGCATTCCTGCATAACCAAAATAATACATGGCGGAAAGAAAGCCAAACGCTGTCGCATCAATAGAGAATTGCTGCATAATTTGAGTCATTAGCAAACTTGGCCACAACCGCAAAATAAACTGATAGGCAAAAAATGTTAGAGGTAAAGCCCACATAACCCAGGGCAAGGATTTTACACGTAAGGATGACATCTTATCGTCTCTCTAAAACTTGAGGAAAAAAACTAAAATAACAAATAAGGGAAATAGATAAAGAGTTATTGGCGGCTTGCGCCAATAATAATCGAAGAAATAAAAATTGAGTAGAATTTATTTTTCATAACTGAAATAGTATAAGGAGAAAAATCAAAATTGTCAAGTGCATTATGTATAAGTGTATAGGTTCTCTATAAATAAGAGCAAAAGTGACCATGGATAGTTGATATGAGCATCGTTTAACAAAAGTGAGCCATACTTGGACAAATGGACAGGTCGAACGCATGACCCGGACACTTAAAGAGGCGACTGTGAAGAAGTATTATTATCAGACCCACCAACACCTGAAACAGCATCTCTATGACTTCGTGAGTGCCTATAATTTTGCAAAGCGGCTCAAAACTCTCAAGGGTTTAACTTCTCATGAATACATTGTAAAAAAGTGGCAAATTCAACCGCAAAAATTTACCATCAATCCTTTCCAACACACCGCAGGACTATACAACTAGGTTGTGTAAACGAAATTTAAAGCGATAAAAAAAGGTGTAATTTCTTAACTCTATCTCTTTGACGGTATTCAAGAGTCGGATCTTGAGGGGGTGATGATAGACGCGACTATTGTTTACGCCCATGCCTGTTCTGTCAGATATCGAAAGAACAGTCAGGAAAAGAAAGCTCTGGGACGGAGCAAAGGCGGATTGACGACCAAAATTCATGCCCTGGTGGATGCTTTAGGGAATTCCCTGAAATTTATCTTAACGCCTGAGAAACGTCATGAAATCACTCAAGCACTTGCCTTAATCCAAGACATGGTTATTGCAGATAAAGGTTACGATCGTAACGTTTTTGCATAGGAACTTGTGAAAAGGGGATGTATTTCTGAAACATCCCCGAAATTATAATGAACATATCTATAAAGAATGACACCTCATCGAATGTTTCTTCGGAAAAATCAAAAACTTCAGGAGAGTTTTTTCAAGATTTGATAAAACAGCTTCTTCCTGCTTGCTTGGATTTCTTTCATTTTGTGGGAACTCTCATATGGCTCAGATAGAAAACTTCACAGAACCTATTATTTTTGAGCAGGGCGTTTCTGATGTGTATTTACCAGAGAATGAGCGTGCTAAGCTTCATGCAACCGTTGGACATCTCAAAGTTGAGAGTGATTTTTTAGGTCGAGCGTTGGGCAGAAACCGTTAGAGAAATATCGGGCGGTTGCACAAAGTGAGAATAACAATTATTTGAGCATCCGACAGAAAACGTTGTTATTGGGGATTAATCGTTCAAGTTTTTATTTCACACCTGCTTTGACATTTTCTCAACATCTCAAATTAAAGAAGAGTATTTACAGATTTTGTTTTTTATGGGAAAAATGTAGAAAATAATAAGAAAATGACATCAGTAAAATCACTCTTAACAAATGTCAAAAAAGATGTTTCTTTTTTCTCGCTCATCTTTCGGACAAGATATTACTCTTGTGATATTGCTAAAGATTGCTATCCTTGCCTTATTGTATGTGTTCCTAATGTTTCAAAAAACGTCCTCTCCCGTCGATAAACAACAGGCTTTTGAAACACATTTCTTTTCCAAAGAAAGGTAGAAAATGGATCTTTCAGCGCTCGAACTTTCACGTTTGCAATTTGGTATGACAGCCCTTTACCATTTTTTATTTGTGCCGCTCACATTGGGGTTATCTCTTATCATTGCCATCATGGAGAGCGTATATGTCATGACGAATAAAGAGATCTGGCGAGATATGACCAGATTTTGGGGCATTTTATTTGGCATCAATTTTGCGATGGGAGTCGCCACCGGTGTCCCTCTTGAATTTCAGTTTGGCATGAACTGGGCTTATTATTCCCATTATGTGGGGGATGTTTTTGGTTCTCTTTTGGCAATGGAAGGACTGATCGCCTTTTTCTTGGAAGCCACTTTTGTGGGGCTTTTCTTTTTTGGCTGGAATCGACTGTCCAAATTACAACATCTGATCGTCACATGGCTGGTTGCGATTGGCAGCAATCTTTCGGCTCTTTGGATTTTAATTGCCAATGCCTGGATGCAAAACCCCATAGGATCACATTTTAATCCGGAAACCATGCGGATGGAGATGACGTCCTTTTACGATGTTTTTTTTAATCCTGTTGCCCAATCAAAGTTCGTTCATACGGTCAGTGCCGGCTATGTGACAGGGGCTATTTTCGTTATGGGAATTAGCGCTTTTTACATGCTTCGGGGACGCTATATGGCTTTTGCTAAAAGATCAATGGTTGTGGCAGCCAGTTTTGGTTTGGCTTCTGCTCTTTCCGTGGTTGTTCTGGGAGACGAGAGCGGTTATACCATGACGGAACATCAGAAAATGAAAATCGCTGCTATTGAAGCTATGTGGCAAACTGAGCCTGCCCCAGCTGGTTTGGCTATTTTTGGATGGCCTGATGTTAAGGCTCAAAAAACTTATTATGAAATAAAAGTTCCCTGGGTTCTAGGTTTGATTGCGACACGTTCTCTTTCTCAACAAATGCCTGGAATTCAAGAACTTGTAAGGCACGGGAAGGTTCGTATTAAAAATGGGGCTATAGCCTATGGCGCGCTTGAGAAATTGAGAAAAAACCGCTTGGATAAGGAAACATGGCATCTTTTTCAGCAGCATCAAAATGATTTAGGGTATGGCCTTCTTCTCAAAAAATACACAGCCTACCCTCAAAGGGCTTCAATTCACGAAATAGAACAGGCAGCACAGGATCTTGTCCCTAATGTTTTCTGTCTTTTTTGGTCATTTCGTTTGATGGTGGGGTTTGGGCTTTATTTTATTCTCTTTTTTACTATCGCTTTTATCCTGGCTTCCCGCGATCGACTTGAGAAAAGCCGCTGGTTTCAAAAAATGGCTGTTCTGAGCTTGCCCTTTCCCTGGATTGCGGCTGAGTTAGGTTGGATTGTGGCCGAACATGGTCGTCAACCCTGGACAGTTGATGGCGTTTTGCCAACGTTTTTGTCCGCGACAGACATTCAGGCTTCGGCTGTCTGGACAACTTTTCTTGCTTTCATAACCTTTTATACAGTGCTTTTAATTGTAGACCTTAAACTTATGATTAAATATATACGTCTTGGTCCTGTCAAAGCGCTGGGCCCTCAATCTTTCGGGAGAGTGACAGATGCTGGATTATGAAACATTAAGACTGATCTGGTGGGGTCTTTTGGGGGTGCTTCTGATCGGTTTCGCTATTGCTGATGGTTTTGACCTGGGCGTTGCAAGCCTTTTGCCGTTTGTCGCCAAAAAGGATGAAGAACGTCGGATTGTCATCAACACAGTGGGACCCGTTTGGGAAGGGAACCAGGTCTGGCTTATTCTGGCAGGAGGAGCAGCTTTTGCTGCATGGCCCTCTCTTTACGCGGTTTCTTTTTCAGGTTTTTATCTCGCCATCTTTCTGGCGCTTTTTGGATTGATTCTGCGTCCGGTAGGTTTTAAATTTCGCTCAAAGATGCCCAGTTCTGCCTGGCGACAAACCTGGGACATTTTACTGTTTTTCGGAGGAGTTGTTCCTTCTCTTATTTTTGGCGTTGCTGTAGGCAATCTTTTTCTGGGAGCGTCCTTCCACTTTGATGATCTGTTGAGGGTCATTTATACAGGAACATTTTGGGAACTTTTAACACCTTTTCCTCTATTGTGCGGCTTATTAAGCGTTACGATGATTGTTCTTCATGGGGGTGTTTATCTGATTGCCAAAACAAATGATCCCATCGCTCAACGAGCGCGGATAATCGTCATTATTTCTGCTTTGACTGCGATCATACTTTTTGCCGTAGGGGGAATTGCCTGTGCCTGGCAACTCAATGGATTCCAGTATTTATCCGCGATTATAGGAGACGCACCGTCAAATCCTCTAGGTAAGGAAGTCGTCCTTATGAAGGGGGCGTGGCTTCATAACTATACTCTTTATCCCTGGATGATGATTGCGCCTGCACTGGGATTTTCAGGATATATTGGCGTTATTCCTGCCGTCATGGGGCGGTATGAAAAGTTCTCTTTTATTTTAAGCGCTATGAGCATTTTTGGGATTATTTCAACAGTTGGTTTGAGCCTTTACCCTTTCATCTTGCCTTCTGCAACGCATCCAGGTCATAGTCTGACTATTTGGGACGCTTCTTCCAGCCAGCTAACCTTATTTATCATGCTGTTGGGTGTTATTATTTTCTTGCCTATTGTTTTAATTTATACAAGTTGGGTTTATCGTGTATTACGAGGCAAGGTAACTCCGGAGATACTGGAAGAAAATCAGACAAACGCTTACTGAGAAGGAACGTCAATGTGGTATTTTTCGTGGATATTGGGATTGGGACTTGCCTGTAGTTTTGGCATTCTTAATGCGATGTGGTTTGAATCTCGTGTCCATTCTCGATCAGATATGGATTCAGACACGTAAATCAGCTACTCGTAAAAACTTTTGAGATCTGATCTGGTTAAAGCTTCTTTTTCCTTTTGCGAAAAATCTCGAACGATCTTTCCCTGATCCAGAGTCAAAATACGATCACCATATTTATGGAGATGAGAGATGTTATGGCTAATCATCAAAGTTGTTATTTTTTCAGTTCGTACAATTTTCTCTGTAATTTCCATAATTCGCTCAGCCATTTTGGGATCAAGAGCAGATGTATGTTCATCAAGTAATAAAACCTCAGGAGACGCCAAAGTCGCCATAATCAAACTCAGCGCTTGTTTTTGTCCCCCCGAAAGCATTTTTGCCCTGTCAGAAAGACGATTTTCCAGATTCATCTCCAGAATTCCCAATTTCTGTTGAAATATTTTTCGTCGTTGTTGAGAGCGAAACCAATGCAGTCCCCGTTTTTGTCCTCTTAAATAAGCAAATGCCATATTTTCTTCGATCGTGAAATCATCAATAACAGCTTCTTTCGGGTTTTGACTTACTTTGGAGATCCACCTTGATCTAAGCTCTGGAGCTGTTTTCTTCAAAGAATGTTGATTAATTTTAAGAGCCCCCGTATAACCAGTGAGCTCACCCGTAATAACATTCAAGAGTGTTGATTTTCCAGCTCCATTTCTTCCTGAGACAATAATGAATTCCCCTTTTTTTGCTTTAAGAGAAATATGATCAAGGATTTTTTGCGTTACCCCCTCTTCGTTACGAATCGAAAAAGTAATTTTATCAAGCTCGAGCATTATTTATTTTCTCTCTCAAAAGAGGCCAGACCATAAAAAGGGTCAATGCAACACCTGTTAGTAGGTTCAAATCTGATGACCTTAATCCCAGGCTATCACTGTGAAGCGCCAACGCTACAAGCAAACGATAGAAAACAGAACCCATAAAACAGGCCAGAATTTGAAAAAAGATTCCCCGGTTTGGAAAAAAAGACTCTCCAATAACAAGACCTGCCAAACCAAAAATAACAGTTCCAACGCCCTGTGAAATATCCGCAAAATTCTGAAACTGCGCGAAAAGCCCCCCCGCCAGACCCACCAGACTATTGCTAAGCACAAGGCCGCACAACAGCATAAAAGAAACTCTTACGCCGTAACTTCTTGCAAGCCTGGGGTTCCTTCCTGTGCTTCTGAGAGACAATCCCCAGTCTGTTGACAAAAGAAGGAAACTCACCGCCCCTATAAAAAAGGAAATAACCAGCAAGATCACAAGTTCGTGCTGACCCGCAAAAAGAGTACTTTCAGAAATAAGCGAGATATTTGGCAAATCTCCCATCAATCGCAGACAAACAGAGTATAAAATAAAAGTTGTAATAATACCTGATAGCAAGGTTGAAATTTTACAATTTAAATGAAGAAAGGCTGTTACTAAACCTGCCATTCCTCCCCCCACCATAGAAAAAACAATAGCAAGCCAGGGGTTCATCCCTTTCGTCAGAAGAGTCCCTGACAGGGCAGCGCCTGTCAGGAAACTTCCATCAACAGTAAGATCTGAATAATCAAGAATGCGAAAGGTTAAAAAAAGACCCAGGGAAACAATCCCGTAAATCAAGCCCATCTCAACAGCGATACAAATTTCTGGCAAGCTCATTGTTTATTTCCCTTCAGGGTAAACTTTGGTCGCCTGTTTCACAAGATCAGGTGCAATATTCAGTCCTATTTTAGCGGCTGTTTCAAGATTTAAATACATTTCCTGATCATCAGGAAATTCTACCTTTTGCTCTGTTATATTTTCTCCTTGCAGGATACGCACAACCATACGTCCTGTTTGAAGTCCCAATTGATATTGATTGGGCCCCAACGCAGCCAGCGCTCCCTGAACCACCACATCCGTGTCACTGACAAAAACAGGTTTTCGTGCCTCAGTTGCAAGCTGGATGACATTTGAAATAGCAGACAAAACTGTATTATCATTGCTGACAAAAATAGCATCTGATTTCCCAAGAAGTTTTTGGGTTGCTTGGGGAATATCTGCCGTTTTGGTGATCGCCTGCAAAATCAAAGTCATGCCATATTTTGGCATAAGAGCTTCAAGCTTTCTGATGAGAATGCGAGAGTTGGCTTCTCCTGGATTATAAAGAAATCCCAAATTTTTCAGTTCTGGAAGAACTTTTTTCATCAGATCCAACTGAGGTTCCAGAGGGATAAAATTAGAGACTCCTGCTGTATTTCGTCCTGGCTTATCCAGGCTATCAACCAGATTGGCGGATAAGGGGTCTGTGACCGAACTAAAAACCAGTCTAACTTTTTTATTTTTAGCTGCCTTTGCAAAAGTTTGCGCAGATACTGTTGCGATTCCTATCACCAGATCTGGATCAAGCGCCAGGAACTTTCCCGCGATTTGCTGGGCAAGTGCTGGATTGGCCTGTGCCGATTCAAATCGAAGGTCCAAATTATCTCCTTTTATATACCCCGCTTTTTTCAGTTCATATTCGATTCCCTGACGTGTTGCATTCAACGCCGGGTGTTCAACAATTTGGGAAATACAAATTCGTACTTTTTTGGTTTCTGACGCTGATGCAGAGAATGAAAGAATCCCCACCAGAAAATTTAATAAAAATAAAAATTGATAAAACATTATTTCTCTTTCTCTTTTAATTTTTTCAGAACGCTGCGATACCCCTGGTATGCTTCCATATTTAAAAATCGTCCCACACGACTGATTGTTGTTAAGCTTGCCCCCGTGAGGGCATGAATTTCACGGTAAGAATATTTTCCTTCATCAAGAAGTTGGCAAATTTTCCATCTCTCTCTGAGGGCTTCATTTTCCTGGGGCGTACAGAGATCCGCCAAAAAATTCTTGCACTCATCAACTGTCTCAAGCATCAGGAAAGCCTCGTATACCGTACTCTGTTCATCCATTTTAAGTGCTCTTTTTGTTATATTATGATAATACAGTATTACAATGGAACAGAAAAATCAAGAATATTTTTGTCTTAGTCTAGGTTTATAAATCCAAGGTTGTTGAAGTAGAATTGAAGGTTGAGCACTCTCTGCGCAATGCTCATATTAACGATACATTGTTCATGTTGGAAAGGTGGTTTTCTCCCTACAAGTCCTTGTGTCAGAGCGCAGGCTGATAATAAGCAGTAGAGCAGGTGCCTATGCTTTAACTGCATAAAGCATAGGCTTCTCCGCTGTTTCTCCGTCAAGTTGATACGCAGAGTGCAAGGAACGCACAGCAAGTTCGGCAAAATCCTGATGAACCAGAATGCTTATTTTAATTTCTGATGTTGCCACGCCCAGAATTTCAATTCCTCTCTGGGAAAGAGTTCGAAAGAGCGTTCCTGTCAAATGAGGATGGGTGCGAAGCCCAATCCCCACAACCGAAATTTTTGCAGTCATTTGGTCAACAATAGTGTCACCAAAATCAAGAGAGATTTTCAGTTTTTGCAAGGTTGCTTGAGCTTGCGGTAAATCCATGCGGGCAATCGTAAAGGCGAGAGGGGACAAATCCCTACTTTCCAGATTGTTATGGATAATCATATCAACCGTCACGCCAGCATCTGCAAGGGCGCCAAAAATTTCAGCGGTAACTCCAGGTTGGGATGTAACCTGGGTGAGTGTAATTTTAGCCTCACTATGCGTATGGGTAATTCCATGAATAAGAGCTTTTTCCATAATTTCATCCTCATGTACAATTTCAGTTCCTGTGCTTTCTTCAAAGCTAGAGAAAACCCTGACAGGAACCCGGTAGGACATTGCAAGCTCAATCGCTCGATGCTGCAATACCTGAGAGCCCAATGATGCCAATTCGAGTATTTCTTCGTAACTCACACGATCCAATTTGCGAGCAGTCGGAACAATGCGTGGGTCAGCGGTATAGATGCCAGAAACATCTTTGTAAAGGTCACAGCGCGAAGCCCCCAATGCCGCAGCTAGGGCAACAGCTGTAATATCAGATCCCCCTCGTCCAAAAGTTGTCATGCGCCCTGATGGCGATAAACCTTGAAATCCAGAAATAACAGGGATAATTCCCTGTTGTAATGTTTCTTCCAACAGGCTGGTACAAATATCGTTGACTCGTGCCTTGGCGTGCAAATGATCGGTACGGATCGGAATTTGCCATGCCTGGAAAGATCGGGCTGAAATCTCAAAGTTCTGCAAGGCCAATGCAAGAAGTCCAGAAGTGACTTGCTCTCCAGATGACACAACAACATCATACTCTTCTGCGCGAGGATGAGGTGTTGTCGCGTTGACATACTGTATGAGTTGATCGGTCACTCCCGCCATGGCAGAGACAACCACCACAAGTTGATGCCCTCGCTTATGCTCAAAGGCAATACGTCGCGCTGCATTCTGAATACAGTCAATATCAGCAACGGATGTGCCGCCAAATTTTTGAACAATTAAAGCCATAAAAGTCCGCCAGGTTACTTTCCTGCATTCATACCCTGTTCCTGTTTGAGCAGCAAGAGATTATATACCCTTTGCTTGAAGGATAACTTGACGATCGTCTTCCCTGAAACGATGAGATTTAAGCCAGGATGTCCAGCCCAAATAAGTATGGCTCGCCAGATGAGTGGATTCAACATCAGGCGCCCTGACAATAAGATTGATTTCAAATTTTTGCTGAATACCGAGATAAAATCGGACAAGTTCACAAAATTTTTGATAATTATTTTTTTCTTTTGGCAGAAAAGAATGGAATTGACCTCTTGTCAGAGGTCCGATGCAAATCATCAGTTTTTGTGTCGCATTCCAGATGCGTTCTCCCAGCATTGCGTCTTGACCCAAGCAATGGAATTGACCCTTGCTGCCAATTCTGGAAACTTGCGAAGCTTCAATTTTCTCCCACCCCCCTTTAAAAGGAACAACGTTGAAAGGAACAACGTTGACAGGAAAATTAAAATAATGACTCAAGATGATTCGTAGCCCCTCGTGGGATTTTGGCTGCTGCCAAAATAATCCTGCGTAAAATAACAAGTTACGATTCCTGAAAGGCGTGCGATTCTGCAAATGTTTTGTTCCCAGACCAATAAAAGAGTAAACGACCTGGGCAAAATGTGTTTTATCCGCATGCCTTGAATCAAGCCCCACCCAATGCTTGCGTCTTATACGATGCAAAATTGACAGCAATCGATGATTGAAAATATCCAAGAAATCTGTTGCAACGGGATCAGATGCTTTAAAGCGTTCAAAGATCCTTTCGCTATAAGGGAGAGGCAAGGGTCCATTGGCGCCTGCAATGCCCAGGAAATTAACCTTCATAATCACAGAAGAAATAGAGGCATTATTGTTACTGTATCCTTGGGAGATCTCATAAATATCGCTGGGCGGGTAAGAAAACAGAACACGTGATTTCAAGCTTATGGCTTCTTGAGCAGGAGATACGCCATGCCCTAGCGGAAGTGCATCAGGATACATCATCTCCAGAATTTTTATAGCTTGATGGAACTCGAAAGCATATCCCTCAGTAAAAAGCTGGTCAGCTAAAGAAGGGGCTGATTGCCTGCCATTGGATGCCATGTCTTCCAAACCTCATGATTTTGATTATAAAGCGCAAGTTCGGTAAAGGAATTTACGCTCGCAAAAAGCGCAAAGAAATGATTCAAAACTGACGTAAAAAGAAAAAGGTTTTTTTGCACATCTTTTTCGCGATCAGCTGTTAATTGAATGTGGGTGCCCGTGACAAACCCGCGCCAAGCATCAATGCCAAAACGACGTATGACGGAAGATGTCTGCATTTTTAAAATAGCATTCAATTCTGGCAAAGCTCCCGACGTTTGAGCATCTGCATAAAGCTGAACAATTTCCCTGAATGCTAGCAAAGAAGTGGGCGCGTTCGATAAAGACAGGTGATTTAAACTCAGTTGGGAAACCAGCCGCCACTGGCTTGTTCCTTCGGTGGCTGGATAATATTGCAAGGTTGGTCTATGTAAACATACAATTTGTGCGGCAGGATTTTCCTTCTCAGGCTCTAAAACCGATTCCACAGGAATCTCATGTGCCAGGAAACGATTTGTGCATGATACGTTGGCGAAAAGAGTGTGCGTGGGTGGCGCGTGAGGATTCATATGCTGATCAACGAAAGAGACGAAAATATCCGTCCCCCCAAAAGCTGGATTCAGTGAAGGAACACGCCTGGAAACCCAAAAAGATTCTCCTTCTTTAAGTGATTGATGGGAGTAGGAAAAATAAGGGTTAAAAGTTTCAAGACGAGACGAACCATCAATATTTGCCTTTACTTCAAGAATCGAATGAATTTCTGTCGTTTTTTCCTGCTTCAAATCTGCAATCAGGCGATATTCATGAACATGATGATCTAAACGAATGGGTTCTGACGTTTTATGAAATAAATTCACAATGGGTGCGCAATGCAATTTAAAATTACGCCCTGTAATATCATTTGCCTTAAAAGTAAAATTATCGGATAAGGAAATGAAAAAAGTTATATCTTGGGTGTCCTGGGGAAGAAAAATATGTTTGATATCAAAGAAATAGAACTTCTCGGGGAAATGGAAGTATTCAAACATTAATCTATACCCCGGATGAGCATGACCCGGGTAGGGGATGACAGATTCCTCTTCTCTGAATCCTACCTGCACAAGAGAATGAGAAGGTAGGGAATAAAGAGCATCTGGATTTTTGGGATCTCCCAACGCAACAGCTATAGCTAAAAACCTTTAAAATGGTTATATTATGGATAATTTTTAAGAGGATTATTCCATGACCTATTCATTAGATTTTAGACTTCGTGTTTTATCTGTAAAAAAGAAGAAAAATTTGAGTTTTGCTGAAACGGCGGATCTCTTTGGTGTTGGAGTGACCAGTCTTGTCAGATGGGTCAAGAAGCCTGAGCCTCAGACACATCGTCATAAACCAGCCACTAAGCTTAATAT
>BBVC01000005.1 GCA_001192655.1 Caedimonas varicaedens | reverse complement strand
TAAACTCCTTTGAAAAGGAGTTAATGCGTGGGTGTATCAAAATTCAACCGATGATCTGTATCATTTTACCTCCGGCGCTAACAAATGTAACGTATAATTTGAAAAAGATGATTGAAAACCAATATTTGATTCAACAACAATCTGCCCATGACAAACGTTCCAGCACCATAAAACTCTCTCCAAAGGGGTTAAAGCTATTCAAAAATTTCGATAATATTTTGACGCAACATACTAAAAATATGAAGCACAACGCACTTAATGATCAGGATCTGAAAAATCTGAAATCATTGCTGCAAAAGCTAGAAGCTTTTTGGAATCTCACTGCTACCCATGATTTAAGATTCTAGCTCAGTTAATCAAAATCCTCCTCTATTATCGCTTTTTTATTCACTGAGCGTCATCAAACTCGTGTTGCCGCCCTGGGCTGTTGTATTAATGCTTATTGTTTTCTCAGTAGCAAAGCGATGCAAATAGTAAGGACCACCTGCCTTGGGGCCTGTACCTGAAAGCCCTTGCCCCCCGAAAGGTTGAGTGCCCACAACAGCACCAATGATATTACGATTTATATAAACATTTCCAGCACCAATATGACGGGCAATATCCTCCATACGTCCATCCAGACGCGTATGAAGACCAAAGGTCAAACCAAATTTCAAGTGATTAATCTGATTAATCACCTGTTCCAATTCACTGCTTTTAAAACGCATGACATGCAGAACAGGTCCGAAAACTTCGTGTGTCAGGGATTTAAAAGAAGAAATTTCAAAAACACTGGGCGGCACAAAAGTTCCTTTTTGAGTATTCACATCCAACGGGCATTCATAAATTAACTGGCCCTCGCTTTTCATTGTTTCTCGATAAGTATCGAGAGACTTCTGCGCTGCTTCATCAATCACCGGCCCCACATCTGTGGAAAGAAAGAAAGGATCGCCAATTTTAAGTTCAGCCATGGCTCCCTTCAAAAGGTCAATAACACGGGAAGCTATTTCTTCCTGTACCAAGAGAAGCCTCAATGCCGAGCATCGCTGTCCTGCGCTTTGGAAAGCAGAAGAAAGAACATCTGTGACAACCTGTTCCGGCAATGCTGACGAATCCACAATCATCGCATTTTGTCCTCCCGTCTCTGCAATAAAAGAGCCTATAGCACCATCACGAGATGCCAGCATCCGATTAATGATGTGAGCCGTCTCTATCGATCCTGTGAAAGCAACGCCGGCTACTCGCTCGTCTTTAAGCAAAGCTGCGCTCAATTGAGATCCTGAGCCAGGAAGATACTGAAGAGCTGTTTGAGGAATGCCCGCCTCATAGAATAACTGACAGGCACGAAAAGCGATCAGAGGCGTCTGACGTGCCGGCTTTGCAATGACGCAATTACCTGCCATAAGCGCTGCGGCAATTTGCCCCACAAAAATAGCCAATGGAAAATTCCAGGGACTGATACAGATAAAAACGCCGCGCCCCTGTAGAAGAAATTCATTCGTTTCTCCGGTGGCCCCAAGAAGAGAAAGAGGTGTTCCAAAATCAATTTCTCCCCTTTCAGCATAATACCGACAGAAATCAATAGCTTCGCGTACTTCTGAAATAGCATCTGTCAGCGTTTTTCCCCCTTCTCTGATACACAAGGCAATCAATTCATGATAATGATCGATCATCAAATCGGCGGTTTTTCTCAGACACTGCGCACGATGTTGAGCAGATGTAAAATTCCAGCTTTCAAACGCTTGTGTTGCACACACAAGAGCTTCCTGGGCAAGAGCAGGAGATGCTTCCTGCACTTCTCCTATTGTCTCTTCTCTTCTGGCAGGATTATGGATTTGATAACGAGGACCTTCTTGTCTTTTTCCCCCAATAACAGGATGCGCCGCCCAGAAAGTGAAGCTGCGAATTTCCTCAAGAAGATTCTCAATTTCCCGAGGATTCACAAGATCAATACCAGGAGAGTTTTTACGCTCTTTTCCATATAGATCCTGGGGAAGCGGAATTTTCCCATGCCTCATAGAGAGATAACGCTCCAGTTTATCCTGGGGAAGCTGAATAAGGTCGTCGATGGAATGCGTTTTATCCATTAGATGATTGACAAAGGAAGTGTTTGCACCATTTTCAAGCAATCTTCTGACTAAATAAGGCAAAAGTTCCCGCTCACTGCCAACAGGCGCATAAATTCGACAACGGAGACTCTGGGAATCCTCAGGATGGATTATGTGTTCATAAAGTTCATCTCCCATCCCATGAAGCTTTTGAAATTCGTAAGAAGTATTATGGTTATCTTCTGCAAATTCCATAATCGTCAATATTGTCAATGCGTTATGAGTCGCAAACTGAGGAAAGATGACGTCACAGCGTGCCAATAGTTTTTGAGCGCAAACAAGATAGGAAAGGTCCGTTGTTTCCTTGCGCGTAAAAACGGGGTAATCTTCCAGTCCCAATTCCTGACAACGTTTGATTTCAGAATCCCAATAAGCTCCCTTAACCAGACGCACATTGAGTCGTTGCTGTGATTTTTCCGCCAGATCAATCAAAAAATCGATCACGTCGACAGCACGCTTCTGATAGGCTTGTACAGCTAACCCTAACCCATGCCAGCCCTGAAGCATAGGATGCTTCGCCATTTGCTCGATCAACTTTAGGGAAATCTCCAGACGTTCAGACTCTTCTGCATCAACCGTCAAGGCAATGTTTGCCTCAAAAGCAGCTTGACAAAGCTTTAATAATTTCTCTGACAGCTCAATCATGACGCGCTCTTGCTGAGCAAAACTATAGCGGGGATGCAAAGCTGACAACTTGACAGAAATGCTATTTCCGGAAAGCTCTCCCCTGCTTTCACTTCTTTTAGCCATAGTCTGAATCGCCCTGAAGTATTCCTCATAATAGAGAGCTGCATCTTTTTCTGTAAAGGCAGCTTCTCCTAACATATCAAAGGAATAGGTATAACCGCGCTTCATATTTTTGACAGAGGTCTCAAGCGCTTCTTCAATCGTACTTCCTAAAACAAACTTACCCGCAAGCAGTCGCATAGCCTGATCTGCAACTTTTTCCATCACAGGAAGCGATGTCTTGCCGAGCGCTCTTTTAAAAGGAGAGCTTTCATTCTCTTTTAAAAGATCGGCACCTAGGGAAAATCCTCTGGTAGCTAACTTCATGGCCCAAGAAGAGGGGTTGTTCAAATACTTTTTAAAATCAGCTTGAGAAAGCTTATCACGAAGCAAGGCGTTTCGCGTTGATCGATCAGGAATGCGAAGCAAGGCTTCAGCCAAACACATCAAAAGCACGCCTTCATGAGTTGAAAGAGGAAACTGGCGCATCATCTGATCGATGATGCTCTGGCTCTGAGCACCTGCTCGGACTTTTTCTATCAGGATACGCGTGCGTTCTTGTATTCTTTTGTTTTGTTCCTCAGAAAAATTAAACTGGCTTAAAAGTTCGGGAACCAATTTCTCTTCAGAAGTGCGATAAAGGCGATTAATAACGTCAGGCTTAATCTCAATAACTCCTTCTTTTTATGAATATCTATCTTTTTAAGCTATTTAGCTTTCAATGGGAAGAAAAGATTATCGTCCTTTCTGAACGGATAAGACAAGAGAACTGATAATAATGGTCACAATAACACTGAGCGATAAAATAGTGGAGATAGAGATCACATCGTGAAGCAGCATTTTACATCCTACGAAAGCAAGGATAAGGGAAAGTGCATGTTTCAGGTAGTAAAATCGAGGCAAAAAATCGGCCAGAACAAAATAAAGGGAACGTAACCCCAAAATGGCAAAGATATTTGAGGTAAAAACCAAAAAAGGATCAAAGGTAATTCCAAAAACAGCCGGAATTGAATCAAAAGCAAAAACAAGATCAGAGAGTTCGATGCTGACGAGTGCAAGAAACAAGGGAGTCATATAAAATTTACTTTTATGACGGATAAAAAAATGAGGGTTTTCGCGCTCTTCTTTTATGGCGATTATTTGCTTTAAAAATTTAAGCAAGCGGCTTTCAGTGAATTCTTCTTCCTGATGACGCTGACGAAAAAAAGTAATGCCAGCATAAATCAGAAAAGCTCCCATCACATACAATAACCATTGGAAATGAATGATGAGTTTAATGCCAAGAAGGATTAAAATAAGCCTCATGACAACTGCACCCAAAATTCCCCAATAAAGCACCCGATGCTGCATCTTTGCAGGAATTGAGAAATAATTGAAAATCAGAACAAAAACAAAAAGGTTATCAATACTGAGGGATTTTTCGATCAAATAGGCTGTTAAAAACGTAATGGCGGCATCATGACCTTGCCATAGGTAAATTCCCCCATTGAAAAGAAGAGCCATACAAATCCAGATAACGCTCCACTTCCAGGCTTCTTTTTGAGAGATTCTGTGATTATCCTTCTGAAAAACACCAACATCCAAAAACAGCATCACCCCAATTAAGCCGATAAATCCTGCCCATCCCCAAAAAGAAATATCCACAAGCATCACTTTCTGTTGCTTTTTAAAATTCCGTCAATTCCATTTAACTAAAGAGCATTTAAAAAACTACTAATCTAGATATTTCATGAAGGTCAAGAACAGTCTATAAAATAGTTTCTTTACTTCAACTTAGGATATAATAATTTTTTCACATTTACATTTATTTAAATTTATATACAAATATTTAAATAGATCATAGGATAGGCTTACTTAGGGAAATATCTGGATAGGGTTCTAGTTTTTAAGCTTAACTTCCTCGCCACAGAACAACTTGAGCCAGTGTTTGACGGTCGCTTAATAATCCAGATTAAAAGTAGTTCCATAATTGAACCAGCTTATATTCAGGACCAAGAATATAAACACACCCTCATTTTTTCTTAACTACTTTTTGGTCGAAAAACGACAAATTCAAGTCTTAAATCTAAAATGTTTGGATTTGGTATTAAAATAATTGCTTTTTCCTTTGGAAACATAGTTTCGTTAATATAATTTACTAATAATTGGGCAGCTTGTTCATTATTAAAAGAGCCCACGGCACAATAAACCCAATTGTTGTGTTTTAGCTTGAAAGAGAATAAAGGATGTGATCTTAAGTTATATCTCTTTGTATTGGCTAGCTTTATTAATCTATCAAGCTCATCTTCCGCAGTTTTTGGTCCACTTTCTCCAGACGGAATAACAAAAGAACTTAGCTGTACACTATAGTTCTGTCTGGTATTTTTAAATTGTGTAATTACATCGTCATTCTCTCCTATCACCTGACTAGCTATGGGCACCGAAAAACATCCAAGAAAAATACTCACAAAACTTAAAATCATATACTTGAAAGAATTTTTATAGAACTTCATATTTATTTCCCGCTTTTTTAGATATATCTTCTTCAGAATAGGCTATGAAAATATACAAATCAATATAGGAAGTTAGTAACTTCTAACCTCAATATTTCTCTCGTTTCTCTTAAAAATTCAATATGTATGAAGGATTCAGATCCTCTACATTAAAAATAGAAAATATAATTTGTGAGCTTTGCGTAAAACCAACAAAACCTTGTGATATATAGATTTGAAACCTATTTTTAACAACCCTCATGAAATAGACGGGCTAAGGATAAAAAATATTTTGTCTCAATGGCGTGAAGAATTAACACATGTTCATTTTTTTTGCTTTCTTTTGAACTTCGTGCTGAAGTTTATGAAAAGCAGCTACTTCGATTTGTCGGACGCGTTCACGGGAAATATTCATGCGCTCAGAAATCTCCTCCAATGTTTCAGGAGGCTCTTTCAGGCGACGATGATTGAGAACCTCAAGTTCCCGTGCATTTAAGACTTCCATAGCTTCGTCCAACAATGCTTGTCGTTTTTTCTGTTCCTGATGGTGCGCAATTTGTACATCATGAGTTTCAGCCTCATCTGCCAGCCAATCCTGCCATTCCCCCGTATCTTCTCCTGCTCGCGCCGCATTCAGTGAATAGTCTTGACCGCTTAACCTCTGATCCATATGAATCACCGTCGCGCGATCCACATTCATTTCAGCTGCAATTTTATCAATGGATTCATCAGAAAGATGGACATCTGACTGACTATGCTTGCGCTTCATTTTGCGCAAACCAAAAAACAGTTTTTTATGTTCCGCTCCTGTTCCCATTTTAACAAGAGACCATGTTTTTATCACATAATCTTTCATGGCAGCATGGATCCAGTAACTGGCATAAGTTGAAAATCGGAACCCTCGTCCAGGATCAAACTTACGAATGGCTTGCATCATTCCAAGATGCCCCTCTGACACTAAATCCTGTAACGGCAACCCATAACCGCGATAACCTGACGCAATTTTGGTAACCAGCCTCATATGGCTTTGAAGTAATTTATGAGCCGCTTTTTCATTCTTCTCGTCTTGCCATTTTCTTGCCAAATCAAACTCTTCTTCCACACTCAGCATAGGAAAGTGCTTAATAGAATGCACATAGCTCAACAAATCATTTTTATTGATGTCATGATAAAGGTTTTTATGCTGGCTGATATCAGAAATTTCATTTTCAAACATGTTTAACCATAAAAATTGTTCGCTTATTATTATTCTATACTTTTTCTATATAAAAAATTATTAAAATCTCTCTACGTATTTATTCATAATATCGATTGCTTTAAGGAAGTCATCTGGCAAAATGACACTAAAAAATAATTTCTCCTGGGTGCGAGGATGTACAAACTCAATACGCCATGCGTGAAGCAAAGGACGCAGATTCTGCGTAAGACCCATTAGTGCCTGTCTTAAAGCAAGCGGAGCTTTATGAGGAGCACTACCATAAAGCGGATCTCCAATCAGGGGATGCCCTATAGAGGTCAGATGAACACGGATTTGATGCGTGCGACCTGTTTCAAGGCGACACTCTACTAAACTTGCTATACTGCCAAAAGTCTTCAAAATCTTATAATGGGTCATCGCTTCTTTTCCTCCAGATAAAAGGAGCGCCATCTTTTGGCGATGACGAGGACTACGACCAATATTTCCTGTGATCGTTCCTGTAAAAGAGTTTGGCACTCCCCATATTAAAGCCTGATATGTTCTTGACAGGGAACGGGACGAAAATTGCCCACTCAGACCACGATGAGCGACATCGTTTTTGGCGACAACCAAAAGACCACTGGTTCCTTTATCCAGTCGATGAACAATTCCAGGACGCTTGATGCCCCCTATGCCCGAAAGAGAGTTTCCACAATGAGACAGCAAGGCATTCACAAGCGTTTGATCGACAGAACCAGGTGCAGGGTGAACCACCATCCCCGCAGCTTTATTAAGAACGATCAAGTCCTGATCTTCGTAAAGAATGTCCAGGGGAATATGCTGGGGTTGGGGAATCGCTTCTTCAACCTGGGGAAGAATAAGATCTATGCGAACTCCTTCCTTTACTTTATCAGAAGCCGATACTTTTTTTCCATCAGCCTTGATATAACCCTGACGGATCAGATCCTGAATGCGCGTTCGACTAAAGTCTGAATAGTGATTTGAAATAAGGCGATCAAGACGTTGGAAAGTCTCTGTTTCCTTAACAATAAAATATCGAAATTCTGTCATAAGAAAAAGGGGATGATTTGATCATCATCCCCTCATACATTATTTTCTATTCATTTCTTGATTATTTTTTTCCAGCTTCTTCCCTTCAGAAGGGGCCTCTTCTTCAAGGGAAAGTGAAATAAAGCGTGAATCCTTGCCACGATTAATAAGCACAAGAAGCTGCTTCTTGTGCTGCTTTCGCGCATTTTCAACGAAAGTTATAAATTGTGCAGGTTCTGTTATCCTCTCACGTGTCGCTTCAAGAAGAACTTCACTTATCACATCACCAGGACGCAATCCTTTCTCGGCAGCTTCGCTATCAGGATCGACATACGTGATCACAAGTCCACGCGTATTTTCGTTAACACCAAAGCGCTCATATTGAGAGGGTTTAATTCCCTGCAAAACCATACCCAACACGACACGACCTTGCTGCCGTTTATCCAGTTTCTTATTTTCTGATCCGTCCAAAGAAATCAGCCCTTCTTTTTCTGCTTCTTCAAATTCACCAACAACAATATCAAGCTTAATTTCCTTGCCATTGCGCCATACAACGATTGGAAGTTTGCTACCAATAGGCGCTTCGCCCACAATACGAGGCAAGAGACGTGATTCTTTGATTTCATGCCCATTAAAGCTCAAAATGACATCTCCTCCCTTGATACCTGCCTTCATCGCAGGGCTCTGCGGAGAAAGGTCTCCAACCAGAGCACCCGCGGTTTTTGAAAGCCCCAGAGAAGTTGCGATATCCTTTGTTACAGGCTGTATCTTGACCCCCAGCCAGCCGCGCTTGGTACGACCATACTGTTTTAATTGCTCAATAACGCTCTTGGCAATAGAAGAAGGGATTGCAAACCCAATTCCGATGCTTCCACCATTGGGCGAAAGAATAGCCGTATTAATACCTATAACTTTACCATTGACATTAAACATGGGGCCACCTGAATTACCCATGTTAATAGATGCGTCTGTTTGGAGGTAACCGTCAATATAATCAGCTGTTTCCAAACCAGGCGCTCTGATAGCAAGATTGCGGGCAACAGTGGAAATAACACCGACTGTAACGGTGCTGGAAAGACCAAAAGGGTTTCCGATTGCAATAATCCATTCTCCAACACGAGCACTATCCGAATCTCCCCACTCCACAGTCATCAACTTTTTATCTGTGGAAATTTTGAGAAGAGCTAAATCAGTTCGATGATCCCGACCAACAACCTGTGCTTCAAATTCTGAATTATCGTTTAAGATAATTGTAATTTTATCTGCATCTGTAATAACATGATTACACGTAATAATAAGTGTTTCTTTTCCATTCTGCGAAACGATAAACCCTGACCCCAAAGATGTTGTTTTCCGAGGACGCGCCTGGGGACCTTCTTCAAGAAAGTGACGAAACAATTCTTCAAACGGGGAACCAGGAGGAAAATTCGGCATCTCCATAGGAATGCGGTTGCGTGGAATTTCTGTTACAGTAGAAATATTCACCACTGAAGAAAGCAAAGGAGCAACAATATCAGCAAAATTATGGGGAGCTGTCGCTTTGCTCGTCCAGGAAAAAATAGGAGACCCTGTTTGCACAACCAATAATAAAGCCAGTGCAAAACGAATTCTTTTTAATTGATGTGTCAGCACATTATCCTCACTTTGATATGGTTAATATACCCTTCGCCTTTCAAAACCTGGGGTCGTTGGATTTCGGAATTCGTCCTGCTCACATACTCATATGTATGTTGCGCGGGACTCACCACTCGTCCGCCTACCCAGCTTTTGAAATCTTTTGGGTATATGTTATTTTCCATTTTGTCCCATAAATCGGAAAAATGAACTATTGGGAGAAAGCACTAAAGTCGTTGTTTGATCTCCCAGAGCCTCTTTATAGGCCATCATGGAACGATAGAATTCAAAAAATTCCTTATCTTTTCCAAACGCTTCTGCATAAATCCTTGTTGCTTCCGAATCTCCCTCACCGCGTAGAATTTCACTTTTCTTCCTTGCTTCTGCAATTAACACAGTACGCTCACGCTCAGCCTTTGCTCGAATACCTTGGGCTTGCTCATTACCTTCCGCCCGAAATTGTTTAGCTTCCTGCCGACGTTCACTTTCCATGCGGTTAAAGATTGCTTCGCTATTTTCAGAAGGCAAATCCGCTCGAATGATACGTACATCGCTAATATCGATACCAAATGCCTTGGCCGAAGCTTGTGCTTTTTTCTGAATTTCACTCATGATGTTTGCGCGATTTTGTGAAAGCATCTCAGACAAGGTGACACGACCAATCACTTCCTGCATGATATCGGGCATAATTTTACCAAGACGATTTTGCAGTCCTTCTTTTGTTCCCACGTTTTTAAAGAAAGTCAGAACATCGGTAATGCGGTATCTCAGATACATGTCAACCACCATACGCTTTTGATCACCAGCATTCACCTCAATCACGGGCAAATTGTAAGTCAAAAGTTGACGATCAAAAAACTTTACATCCTGAATGAAAGGCACTTTAAGCTTAAGTCCAGGCGTCTCAACCACATGCACCATTTTACCAAATTGTAAGACCAACGCATTTTCTGTTTGGTTAACAATAAAGAAAGAACTCGATACAAGAATGAGAAGCGCAACGCCAAAGGCAACAATTCCTGTTAATGTTGTTTGCTTCATGGTTGACTCCCCTCACCTTCTTTTTTCGATTGTTGCAGGGAAGGAAGCGGGAGATAGGGCAACACTCCCTGCGTATTGCCATCCACAATCACTTTATTAACTCCCTGAAGAAGGCGTGTCATAGCATCGATATAAATTCTCTTTCGCGTTACTTCCGGAGCAACCTGGTACTCTTTCAGAAGCAATAAGAACCTTTCGCTCTGCCCCTGGGCATCTGCCACAACAGATTGACGATAAGCCTCTGCATTTTGAGTAACTTGTTCGGCTTCACCACGTGCTTCTGGAATAATTGAATTCTGGTAAGCCCGCGCTTCATTAATCTTGCTTTCCCTGTCTGCACGCGCCCGCTGAACATCACGATAGGCATCAATGACCTTACGTGGCGGGTTCACCTCAAGAAGGTTAACCTGCTGCACCTCAATTCCTACACCATATTCATCCAGCATTTTCTGAAGCAATTTTTTTGAATCACTGACAATTTTATCCTTTCCCTTGGTCAGGACTTCAGCAATTTGTGTCTGGGCAATCACTTCACGCACGGCGCTTTCAGCAGCCAGCTTGACAGTTTGTTGAGGATCAGGATCCGTAAAGAGGTATTTAACAGGATCTTTAATAAACCAAAGGACAGAGAAAATAAGGGAAAGGATATTCTCGTCCCCTGTCAACATCAGGTTGCTGCTTTCCTCACCCATCAGAGCCTTGTTGGATTTTACTTGAATACCACTCACAACCTGGTTGATTTGGGCAACGCGTATGACGGTAGCGCTTTCAATAGGCATGGGAAAATGATAACGCAATCCCGGCTGTGTTGTTATAGTGTATTTTCCAAAACGTTGTTCAACACCAACTTCACCTTCTGAAACAAGATAAAAACCTGTGGAAAGCCAAACAAAAAAAGCGATACTCAAAATAGAAAAGAAGAATATTCCGCCACCAGAACTCCCCACAGGAAACATTTTCTTGATATATTCCTGACCTTTCTGGATGAGAGATTCTAAATCTGGCGAAGTTTGCCGAGATTTTTGGTTGCGATTTCCCTTTCCCCAAGGATTTTCAGGTCCTGACCCGGGGTCACTTCCCCAGGGACCGCTATCATTCTTGCTTGTTTGACCATCCCAAGACATTCAGTTGTCTCCTGTGTATTCCGTTTAAGAACAGCATTTGTCACTAACTTAAAATAAAGTTATAAGATAGTTATCGATAACAAGCAAGACAGCATGAAAGAATCCTGTGATGTTTTCTTCTTCCCCTTCACCAAAGCCAGAAAAAATTATAGAAAGTCTGAAAATTTTTCAGGATCCTTTTTCCAGTCACTCTGTCGTGGAAGCAGGACTAATTGGAAGCGTGAATATAGAGAAAGGCGGCAGAGTTATTATCACTCTGCAAACACCCCCGGAAAAAGTGGCAGATTATGAAGAGCTTCGTCAAAAAATAACGGATGGCATCTCTCTTTTGCCTGGCGTAGAGAAAGTACTGACCGTCATGACAACACATAAAGGAGAAACTCCTACTCCCCCTCCTCTTCCCCCTGCTGTCAAAATTGAACTTCCGGAAGTTCAACATGTGATTGCCATAGCTTCAGGGAAAGGAGGGGTTGGAAAATCTCTCACGGCACTCAATCTTGCCTTGGCTTTTCAAAAGCTGGGAAAAAAAACAGGACTTTTAGACGCGGATATTTATGGCCCTTCATTACCTAAAATGATGGGATTAGGGGGAAAACCAAAAACTGACGATCAAAAACGTCTAATCCCTCCTATCAAATTTGGTCTCCAATGCATGTCTATGGGATTTTTCGTTCCGGAAGATATGCCCATGATTTGGAGAGGCCCCATGATTCAGACTGCCGTTTTGCAACTCACGCGGGATGTTGCCTGGAAAGATCTGGATATTTTAGTCGTTGACCTTCCACCCGGCACAGGAGATACGCAACTGACACTTATTCAAAAGGTTCCACTTGCAGGCGTAGTGATCGTTTCTACGCCACAGGATCTAGCACTTATTGATGCCCGCAAGGGGCTTCATATGTTTCAAAAACTTCACATCCCTATTCTGGGCATTATTGAAAATATGAGTTATTTTTCCTGTCCTGCCTGCCATCATCGCTCAGAAATCTTTCATCATGGTGGTGCTCATGAAGAAGCGCGCAAACTGGGAATTCCTTTCCTGGGAGAAATACCTCTCACCATAGACTTGCGGCGCGCCTCTGATGAAGGTCTCCCCCTGATTGAAAGCGATCCTCACCACCCCCTTTCTGAAATATTTTTGGGCATGGCCAAACAACTGATCCATCAAATCACGCAACAAAATACAAAAATTAACTTTAATGATTGACTAAAAATTTAGTAAAAATTAGTTTTAGAGAGAATAATTTTATAATAGGGGGCGTTACATGTTCTTCCATATTGTTATTAAAAGTTTGAGGAGAGTTTGAACATGCTCACAAACAACAAAAATATTCTAAGATCAATTATTTCCTCATCCATCGGTAACGTATTAGAGTGGTATGAATATGCGCTGTATGCTTACTTTTCAACAGTCATCAGCACTTTATTTTTTCCTGCAAATGATCGTTTTATTTCGATTATCCTAACTTTTTCAACGTTTGCAGTGGGACTTGCTGCACGGCCATTTGGGGGAATTATTTTTGGATATATCGGAGACAAATACAGTCGGAAAAAAATGTTAACCATAACAATATTGCTGATGTCTATTCCCACACTCTGTATAGGATTTCTCCCCACTTACGAACAAATAGGAATTGCAGCGCCTATTTCATTGATCATTCTCCGTATTATTCAAGGGGTGGCCTTAGGAGGAGAATTTGGCGCTTCTTGCGTGTATTTATATGAGTCTGTTCCGCAAAACAAGAGAGGCTTTTTGGGTTCCTTTGCTCTGACTGGCGTGGGAACAGGATTGGTTTTAAGCGCCTGTACAATTTTGATTGTTGAATCCTGGGTTACCAAAGAAACTCTTTACGCTTATGCCTGGAGAATTCCATTCTTTGTAAGCGTAATAGGAAGTTTATTAGGATTTTATATGAGAAGAAATCTTTTAGAAAGCCCGGATTTCTTAATTATGCAGCAAAAACAAAATATTATTCGTAATCCTCTCGCAGAACTCTTTCGCAATCACAAAGTATCCTTATTGAGCTTATTTGCCATTTTCCTTACCACACAGATCTCTTTTTTCGTTGTCTTTATCTTCGGAAAAACCATGATGATTGATTTTCTTAATTATGATTCTCGTACAGCTGGAAAATTTAATTTACTGACCATGGTAAGCTATACTCTAGCTACAATAGGTTTTGGATATTTGTCAGATAAAATTAACAAACGTTATATAATTTTATTAGGGACGATGGGTATTTTTGTTTCTGCAATTCCGTTCATATATTCTTTAGAAAGCGGAGCTTCTTCTTTAATCTTTATAATGTCCTTACTTCTTGGGACTTTTATTGGCATGACAGAAGGAACTCTTAACCCTATTGTAGCTGAGACCTTTCCAACAAATATTAGAGCCACAAGCGTGGCATTCTGCTGGAATTTTACTGCTATTGCTTTTGGGGGCGTTGCACCAATTTTGTCAATGTGGCTCATCCAGAATGCTGGAGGCGTAAATGCTGTCGCTTATTATTTAATGTGCGCTTGTATAATTACAATGGGGAGTACTCTTTATACTCTCATTAAATTCAAACCTTCCCGAGACACAAGGTTTGAAACCCCATCGGCAATAACAGTTAATACTCTTTCAAGTTAGCAAATGGATTAGGTGTATAGTCCCGCTGTGTGGTAGATTTGATATTGAGAAGGATTTTTCTCTATGCGCTACTATGGATCAATGGGATAAGATCAAACCACTTCTTCCGGAAAGTTCTGATTCTGTGGGTATCACAGCCAAAGTTTTATAGAAGCGGTTTTATATCGCTATCGGGCAGGCATTCCGTGGCGAGATTTTCCTGAATGTTTTGGAGATTTCAGAGTAATTCATACCCGCCACAGCCGGTAGAGCAAAACAGGCATTTGGCAAAAGATTTTTGAGACTTTAGCGGCATGCAGATAACGAATATGCGATGATCGACTCAACGATTGTCAGAGCTCATCAGCATAGTGCAGGCGCTCAAAAAAAGGACGGCTTGATGATCAAGAGATTGGAAGAAGTA
>BBVC01000004.1 GCA_001192655.1 Caedimonas varicaedens | reverse complement strand
GATGAATCTTCATAACTCTTTGAGAAATAGGGGGAATAATTATTCTGATTCGTTACCTAGAGAGTCAAGCGTCTCTTTATTTTCAGTGAGCTCTTCTGTAACGGTTTCACTACCATCTGCAAAGCAACGCCACATGGCCTTTAAATCGTGGTCTGCCACATCTGTTGTAATATGTGTCCACACATATTGTGTGAACTCAGCTTGCTTAATCTTACGATATTCTCCTTCATACAAAGTGCGAAATTTCTTAAAAATAGCATCGAGTTTTCTTTTGTAAGCGGTCGAATGGATAGAATGATTAAAGATCGTGTCTTGTCCTACCGCTTGCTCCCATACAGGCAAATAATCGTAAATGCTGTCTGATAAAAGAAGCTCGTATGCGCCTATCTTGATAACGCCGCAATTATCTTTAGCTGCGATCTCAGGAGCAACACCATTTCCTGCATAAAATAATCGCCGCAAATGCCAAAAATCTTTTAAAATGACTTCTATTTGTTCTCCGTTCTCTTTGTAAGGAACGGTAGTCAGCCAGCAAGTCGTTCTACCAAAAAGGATTTGATTATCCATGTAAGTCAAGACTTTTAAGATCGAAAAAAAGTCATAACAGGGAGAAGCTGGGGCTATGTCCATTGCTGGCACGATAGACGCAGAATAAGTTCCAAACTGAATCGTGATTTTTGTTCCATGCTCACGACCAAACAAGGAACAAGCAATATGACCAAAAACATCCTTAAATCTATTTTTGCTCATTATTGCCTCTCAGGAATTGACGATTCTTAAATTGATACAGAAGGATCGGACTCTTTGGACTTTGCTTGCTGAAGCTTTCTTCCTTTGTTAAAGAGATGATCAAGATAATAGCCAACAGATTCATAATTCAGCACACAATAACGAATAGCCACAAGGCTAATAAGCGCTAACGGAACAATTGCTCCTAAAAATATACCCATAAAGCCATAATGAAGGCTCAGAGCTTCTAAGCCGAACACAATGATAAAAAGATTTGTCCAGCGTGCGACAGACCATGTGATGCCCATATAGCTAAAGCGACCTACAATAGAAAAACTTTTAAACAGGCAAGGCGCCATCAGTACAAAGTCTCCGCAGCCTATGACCAATCCCTGAATTAGGAGCAAAAGAGATTGAGAAGGATGGTATGTCAGGACGTAGTAAAAAATAGAGCAAAAAATCATCACGCAGATAAATCGCGTTACCGTAATCACTTTGATCGATATATTTGTCCACAGCACCAGAGGAACCCAAGATAAAGAAAAAGCCATCTCTAAACACGACAGCAGAAGATTATGGGAGATGATATGGCTGTTGACATCCAAGCCGCACGCTTTCAGTACCATCGGTGTCATATAAAGATAAGAGGATGCAAAGCACGTCGGATAAAAGAGCCAGAGTCCATAAAGGCAGATTGTATTTTTCTGCTTGAAGGTCAACGATTGATAGAAGGCACTCATATTATCGTTATCAAACATATCCAAAGGTTTGTTATGGGCGATTCTGGTATATTCAGGCGCTTCGATCAGATACAGGCGCAAGGCCGCTGAAAATCCCACAAAAAGCACAGCACCCATAAAAGGAAGACGCCAGCCCCAGTCATAAGCAGCCAGATAAGTTTCGCCAATATACGCAAGCCCTAAAGCGAAAATTCCACCCACACACTCCATCGATGCCAGCAATGCTGCCCATGCAGACATTTTGCGATTATCTGAACAAGATTCCGCCATATAAAGATGAGCGGCGGTTGGCTCTCCTGCAAGAGAGACACCCTGCATAATGCGTAAGAAGATCAAAATGTATCCTGGATAAATACCCCATGATTCATAAGTCGGTAAAAAGACAATGAGACTGGACGAAAGAGCCATCAGGTAAGAGGTGGCGATCAGTACAACCTTACGTCCGCGAGTATCCCCAATATACGCAAAGAATATGCACGAGATCGGAGCGATCAGATAAAAACCGAGATAGGGTAAAATTCTTAACGCCGAAGGCTCGCCATAGGGAAAGAATTTCTGATTAATGACGTGTGCCAGATGGATATAAAGATAGAGATCGAAGAATTCAAGCCCATTTCCGACCAAAACAAGTTTTTTAGAATCGACCTTTTCCAACCATTTTGTGAGAGCCATTCCGTCATCCAAAATATTTTTGGGTTCAGCCTATTGCAATTTACACCATTCTGTCAATAGCGTCCTCATTCTACCAAAAAAATAATTATTTAACCCAATAGTAGCACTGGAGTAGCAGAATTTTGGATAATTAGAATTTAGTTAGGAAAATCAAGAAGTTAATTAAATAGAATTTCTCTTGGATTAAGGCAGATGCCTAGTTTATTTCATGACGTTATAGTAAATTGATTGTACTGTAAAGGTATCGGTGTAAAGACTGTGGAGTTGTCAGTTTACACAAACTGCTCCCAGAAGCGTCCTATTTGAAGAATTTAACGGTCTTGCTTTATGCTCATTGTGGCGTCCAATGCTTGAGATTGCCAAGCTTTTTAAAGTGAGCGATATGGCTGTTCTAAAGTGGATTCGCAAGGCTTTCAGTGAAGTTTCCTTGCCCAAGACAGAAGCCGAAATTCTTCAAATTCATGAATTATGGTATTTAAATAGTATTGAAAACTTCTAGAACCAAGCAAAACGTCACCTAAAGAACTGCTTAAAGACCTTAAAACGAGTCGCAAAGAATATTATTGGGTGTCAGACCTTTTTATAATAAGTTATATTGAATCCCATACGAGAAAATCGAAAAATTTTAAGGAGTGACACAAATGAAGTTTTTATATTTGATTATAACCTCTCTGAATTTCGGTTTCCACAAACACACATTGCAAGATGTAAGGGAAGCACAAGATAAACATCTAGATTTTCTAGACATTGGGGAGGGTGGGTTCTTTTATAACAACATGACCTTTTTGGATACCTTCGGCGTTTTTATAAAAAAATAGTTTCTTCAACTTATTGAAAGCATATGGCGCTTCCCCCTTCTTTATACCAGGCAATTGAGAAACTGACAGAGTCCTGCAACTTTTCTGATATTCAAAAGGCGCGCCGTGACTTGACTCAGCGCTATCATACCAAACAAGCCAGCGCTTTCATCACAGACGATGCAGAGCGTTTATCCTATCTTATCACGCGTATGCCCGCCACATATGCCGTCGGGCATACAGTTCTCAAACAGCTTTCCAAAGAAGCCGATAAAATAACGTCGCTGCTTGATTTAGGGGCGGGTCCTGGCACTCTATTATGGGCAGCAAAAGATATCTTCTCCTCTATAAAGGATGTCACCCTGATTGAAGAAGATCACCGTTTGGCTGAATTAGGCGCTGGACTCTTTGATGACGTTTTAAAAAAGAAACAAATTCATCATATAAAGTCAGATTTAAGACAGGCTGCTCCCTTTGCCCCTCATACGCTAGTAACCTTGTCCTACGTTCTGGGAGAGCTTTCTTCAAATCATCAAAAAGCTGTCATAGCAGCTGCTTGGGAAGCCACAATAGAATTTTTCGTTCTTATGGAACCAGGAACGCCACAAGGATTTGAAAGAATCAGAGAAGCGCGTACCCAGCTGATTGAAATGGGTGCCTTTATCATAGCACCCTGCCCTCATAGCCTTGCTTGCCCTATGGCAGGCAAAGACTGGTGCCATTTTAGCGAACGGCTTGAACGTACACCTCTTCATCGTTTAATTAAAGAAGCTCCCTTTGCCTATGAAGATGAAAAATACTCTTATGTTATTGCTGCGAAAAGCCCTCTGAAACACTCCTTAAGCCGGGTTATACGCAAACCTCAACAGGGATCAGGTCATTTCATCCTTGATTTATGTACCCAGAATGGCTTAAAACGAGTCATCATTTCCAGGAAAAACCAGGAACTTTATCGAATCGCTCGCCATCTTGAGTGGGGAGATCCTGGACCAAAACTAGATGGTAAAAATAATGACTGATCCGACAGACCTTTTACAGCTTGGAAAGCCCGCGCAAGGCACACGGGTTGTTGTCGCGATGTCTGGCGGCGTTGACAGTTCTGTTGTTGCAGGACTTTTAAAAGAAGCAGGTTATGATGTGGTGGGATTAACCATGCAGCTTTATGATCATGGTGTCGCCATCAATCGCAAAAAAGCCTGTTGTGCGGGACAGGATATTTATGATGCACGACAAGTTGCTGATCGTTTGGGATTTCCCCATTATGTCCTTGATTACGAAAGTCGCTTCAAAGAATCCGTTATGGAAGATTTTGCGGACAGTTACCTTGCGGGAGAAACGCCCATTCCCTGTATAAAATGCAATCAGGAAGTCAAATTCAAGGATTTGCTTTCCACAGCGCGAGAACTAGGCGGAGAAGCACTTGCTACCGGACATTATGTACGCTGGCATCAGGGAGTACAGGGGACTGAGCTTCATCGTGCCATTGACCCTCATCGTGATCAAAGCTATTTTTTGTTTAATACAACCTCTGAACAACTCGCCTATCTCAGATTCCCTTTGGGAGATATGCTCAAGTCTGAGACACGTGAGCATGCACACCGATTTGGTTTGGAAGTTGCCAGCAAGCCAGATAGCCAGGATATTTGCTTTGTCCCAGACGGAGATTATGCGCGTGTCGTAGAACGCTTGAGACCAGGAGCATTGGAATCTGGCGACATTATCCATATAGACGGCACAATTCTGGGTCAGCATCAGGGCATTATTCAGTATACGGTGGGACAAAGGCGTGGCTTGGGGATTTCCCTCCCCACAGGAGAACCTCTTTATGTCATTAAGCTTGATCCCCTCAATCATCGCGTTATTGTGGGCCCCCGCGAAGCCCTGGGATGCCAAACGCTTCTTTTGCGAGATGTGAATTGGCTGGACGAAAGAAACCAGAAGAAAGAATATTCCATCCAGGTTAAAATTCGTTCTTCCCAAGAGCCAGTCGTCGCAAAAATTGAATTGCAGGACGATAGAAAAGCAGAAGTCACTCTGGTCTCACCTGAATATGGAGTCTCTCCCGGACAAGCGTGTGTCTTTTATCAAAGTGAGCGTGTTCTGGGCGGGGGATGGATTCGTCAGGCACCCACAAATTACGGGAAAGATCTGGTTCCATGAGGTTCCTTTTTTATACTCTCATTTTACTGGTGAATTTTGGACAGGAGGGAACGGCAGGAACATCTCATACCACAGTTTCTCTTGCACGCCCCCATCACAAAGTTTCTTTCCAGGTAGAAATCGCACGCGCGCCTCATGAACTTAACTATGGATTGATGAACCGTCATTCCTTAGCCAAAAGCTCAGGAATGCTCTTTATTTTTCCAAAGACTCAGCGAGCCTCTTTCTGGATGAAAAATACGCTTATTCCCCTGGATATTATTTTTGTGCAGGAAGATGGAAAAGTTGTCCAAATCCATGAAAAAGCACAGCCTCTGAATCCTGATCCTATTCATTCTCGGACTCCCATAAAATATGCTCTTGAACTTGCCGCAGGAAGTGTCCAAGATCAGAATATTCAATTAGGAGACCGATTGGAACAACAGAGACAGGAGTAACAAGCGATGAATATAAAGTCTGTCATTGAAGAAGCATGGGAAAATCGTGCCGGTTTTGATCTATCTTCAACCGGAGAAGCTGTTGAGGCTGTACGCAAAACACTGAGTAATCTGGATACTGGCAAACTGCGCGTTGCTGAAAAGAAAGATGACGTATGGGTTGTCCATCAATGGATCAAGAAGGCGATTCTTTTATCCTTTCGCTTGAGTCCCAATACGCTTATCCTGGATCATGGAATCTCTTATGACAAGATTCCCCTGAAATTTGAACACTGGACAGAAGCAGAATTTGCAAACGCCGGATTTCGTGTTGTTCCTGGCGCCATTGTTCGACATTCAGCCTATATTGCCCCTGATGCCATTCTTATGCCCAGCTTTGTCAATGTAGGAGCTTATATAGGAAATAGCACCATGATCGATACATGGGCAACCGTGGGCTCTTGTGTACAGATTGGGGAACGTTGTCATATTTCTGGCGGAACAGGTCTTGGAGGCGTTCTTGAACCCGTACAGGCTAATCCTGTTATTATTGAAGACGACTGTTTTATTGGCGCCCGCAGTGAAATTGTAGAAGGCGTTATCGTAGAACGAGGAGCCGTCATTGGCATGGGTGTCTTTATTGGATCATCTACGCCTATTGTGAATCGTGAGACAGGAGAAATCCTTTATGGTCGCATTCCTGCCTACTCAGTCGTCATTGCAGGCTCTATTCCAAGTAAGGAAAAAGAAAGAGCTCCGGATGGTCTTTCTCTGAACTGCGCTGTCATCGTCAAAACAGTAGATGAAAAAACGCGTCTTAAAACAGCCATTAATGATCTTTTAAGGGCAGCTTAATCTTTTCTACACAGGGAAACTCTTGCCATGCTTGATGTCGTAAGGCTTGCCCAAGAATTAATCCGTTGCCCCAGCATTACTCCCCATGACGCCGGCGCACTGGATATTATCCAAAATACTCTTGAGCAGATGGGGTTTACATGCCATCGACTTTTGTTTGAAAACGTCCATAATCTTTATGCACGACGTGGGGATTCTTCTCCCAATTTTTGTTTTCTCGGACATACGGATGTCGTCCCTATCGGTGATTCTGCGTCATGGCATCACAGTCCTTTTGAGGCTGTCATCAAGGATGACATCCTTTATGGTCGAGGAGCTGTTGACATGAAAGGAGCCATTGCTGCCTTTCTTGGTGCTGTTTCAAGGCTGACTTCATTGACAGGTTCTATCAGCCTTCTCATCACAGGAGATGAAGAGGGACCAGCGCTCTATGGCACACGCTCTGTCCTTGAATGGCTTCAGGCAAGAAAGGAAAAAATTGATTTTTGTCTTGTCGGGGAACCAACGTCTGTTCATGAAATCGGTGATACTCTCAAAATTGGACGACGGGGAAGTTTATCGGGGATTCTTACTGTATGGGGTGTTCAGGGGCACGTGGCCTATCCAGAAAACTTTGATAACCCTGTTCCCAGACTTATGAACACTCTTAACAAGCTTTATCAAACAACGTTTGACCGAGGTTCAGAGTATTTTCCTGCCACGCACTTTGAAGTCGTGTCTATTGACGTGGGAAATACAGCTTTTAATGTTGTCCCGGCAAAAGCTGAAGCGCGATTTAATGTGCGATTCAATGATCAGCATTCAAGCGCTTCACTGATGGATTTCATCAGCGTACTTTGCCAGGACGTTGCAGGTCATCACAAACTTGATTTTCTTGTCACAGGCGAGGCATTTCTAACTTCTTCTCTGGATTTTGCAAAAAAAATTCAGAAAATTCTGAAAGGGCTTAGCGCTCATCTTCCTCAACTTTCAACCACGGGAGGAACCTCTGACGCCCGTTTTATTCATACCCTCTGTCCTATTGTTGAACTGGGACTCAAAAATATAACGGCTCATCAAGTGGACGAACATGTATCCATAGAAGACTTACAGAAACTGACAAAACTCTATCAAGCGATTCTTGAAGCGTTTTAAACCACAGAAAAATATTATTTCAAGGGAGAGTTTTCAATCGGAAGTTAACATTCCCACGCTCTCCCATAAATCCATAAATACCCAAAATGATCAAGATCACATTAAAGAGCGCATGAAAAACAACCGCATAAGAAAAGGCTTCTGTTGTAGGCAGACCGCAAATCTCCAAAGATATTACACACATTAAATGCAAGGTTCCCACATGTCCCGGCGAAGAAGGAAGCGTGATAGCCACTGTCGTCAGAGCCAGCAAGAGCAGCGCCGCATTAACACCTAAATGATAAGTTTCTGTAAATCCAAAAGAATAGAAAAGAAGATAGATGAAAACACCCTGCCCTACCCACATTAAAATGGTTTCTATCAGAAAAATTACATATTCTCTCGCATTAGAAAGAGGCGCCACTCCTTCCAGAAAACCTGCCACTATCCCTTGTAATCTGATAATAGTTCGGACAGATAAAATGATACCAAGAATTTTCCATAGGGCATTTAAAGAAATCACTTTTACTTTAAGAAAAACAAGGAGAGCCCCTAGACTTACAGAACCCACGACCAGCATGATACCTGACATCGTAATCCATTGAGGAAGAGGATAAAGCAACAACGATATACCTAATAAGAACCCAAAGAAAATCAGATCGATAAGACGCTCTGTGACAAGCGTCGCCAATATGGGTGATTTATTTTCTGAAAGATGCCTTGCCATCATCCATACTCTCAGGATATCCCCCCCTCGCAGAGGAATAATCAGATTTGCCATATTACCAACAGCATAGATTTGGAAACTTTTAAGATTTGTGACGGGGTGAATAGGTTTTAAAAGCCTTGCCCATCGGATGCTCCTGATCCATTGGGAAATAAAAACGCCTACACTTGAAAACAGCATCCAACAAATATTGATGCGGTTGAAGCTTTCTTTTAGCGCCAGAAAGTCAATATGACGCGCTGCTAAATAAAAACATACAGTGCTCATAATAATACCAAAAATTATTTTAAAGAATTTCATATTTATTCAAATCACAAAAATTTTACAAAATCATTAGCATTTTTCTTATTGTCAATCCATAAATATTTAACAAAAAATGATAAGATACCTTTAAAATCACCTTTATCTGCTTTTAAAGGAAGGCATTTTCCATCCCTTCAAACAACATCACCTTATTGCAAAAAGTCCTGAAATATGCCTAGATTACCAGATTCATATAGAAAACTTGCTAGAGTGAAAAAATGTCTGATTTAAAATATAAAACCTTTTCTTTTCTCGTTGGAATCTTCTTATGCGTTGCTTTGATCAGCTGTGGAGACTCAGAGCGTTCATCTGATAAAAAAATAACACTGACTATGGTAACATCCGGCGATAATCCGCCCTTTGAATTTCATGATACCAGCCGAGGAAAAGACGGACTCGTAGGCGCTGATATTGACATAGCTCATGCTTTGGCAAACGAGCTTGGCATCACGCTTGACATCAAAGATATAGACTTCAATAGCATTGTCCCTGCTCTGCAGACCCATCGTGCTGACTTTTCCATGGCGTTGATGACACCATCTGAGGAAAGGAAAAAAAATATTGCCTTCTCAGATATCTATTATACTTCCCGCATCGCTGTTGTTACTCTACAAGCTAAAACTCTCGAAAGTGAAAATAGTTTGGAAGGAAAAAAAATTGGCGTACAATTGGGTTCTACCAATGAACAGGCTGCAAAACAATTGGCAAACAAAATCAAGAGCCTGCAAATTATTTTGCTCAATAAGCTGGGAGAACTGATCCAAGAAGTTCGTGTGGGACGTATCGATGGTCTTTTAGTTGAAGAAGTTCCTGCCAAAGCATATACTGAAGCCAATAAAGACCTGGATTATCGTATTTTACAAGAATATCAATCAAGCTTTGCCATCGCCTTTCCCAAAGACTCTCCCTGGATAGAGAAATTCAATGTCGCCCTGAAAAAGCTGAAGGCAAGGGGAAAACTTGAAGAAATTACGCGCAAATGGCTTAAATAAAAGGTTCTGACGAAAGAAACGATGCCATCATGATGCTTGATTTTCTAAAAATACTACCTTCTGTTCCCTTTATCTTGGAAGGCGTGCTTGTAACGCTTCAATACACCCTTCTATCCCTCTTTTTAGGTTTTTTATGGGGAGGGGCTTTAGGATTGATGAAGATCTCTCATTGTCGTTTTCTGGACATTTTTGCCCGCATTTATACGTCAATTTTTCGCGGAACCCCCCTTCTTGTCCAGCTTATCCTGGCTTATCACGCAATCCCTCAACTGACCGGATACCAAATAACAGCCTTTGAAGCAGGAGTTCTGGCTTTTTCTCTAAACTCGGGTGCCTATGTATCAGAACACATTCGCGCCGGCATTCTCTCGGTAGATCGAGGACAATTTGAAGCCGCAGCGTCTCTGGGAATCAGCTATTTTTCAACGATGAAGGATATTATCTTGCCGCAGGCGATTAAAAACATCCTGCCTTCTCTTGTAAACGAAAGTATCGATCTACTCAAAGAATCTGCTCTTGTTTCCACGATCGGAGAAATGGATTTACTGCGCCGGGCAAATGTTGTCGCCGCTGAGAAATATATTTATTTTGAGCCTCTTCTGATGGTCGCTGCGGTCTATTATGTCATGGTCATGGTGCTTTCCCATTTTGCCAAAGTTCTTGAAATAAGGTTGCGTCGCAGTGATTAAAATAAAAAAACTTCATAAATCATTCCATGACCTCAACGTTTTAAAAGGCATTACAGCAAGCATTGCCCAAGGGAAAGTAGTCTCTATTTTAGGTCCGTCAGGATCAGGAAAATCAACGCTTTTACGTTGCCTGAATCTTTTGGAACAGCCTTCTTCCGGTCAAATTATGATTGATGGTCAAGAGATCACAGACCCTCGTTGCAACATTCGTTTAATTCGCCAGAAAGTCAGTATGGTATTTCAGCACTTTCATCTTTTTCCTCATATGACTGTCCTGGAAAATCTGATATATGCGCCCATTCATGCCTTAAAAACCGATGAAAGCAAAGCACGTTCAAAAGCCGAACATTTACTGGAACGCGTGGGGCTTTCGGATAAAAGAGACATCTATCCTGCTCGGCTTTCAGGCGGGCAAAAACAGCGCGTGGCCATTGCACGGGCGCTAGCAATGGATCCCAGAATCATTTTATTTGACGAGCCTACCTCTGCCCTTGATCCGGAAATGGTTAAGGAAGTCCTGTCTGTCATCAAGGACTTGGCAAACCAGCACACCATGACTCTGGCAATCGTGACCCATGAAATGAACTTTGCGAAAGAGGTCTCGGATATGATTTGGTTTTTGGATGCCGGTGAACTTGTTGAAATTACAGAACCCAAACACTTTTTTACGAAACCCCAAACTGTCCGTGCGCAAAAATTCCTGGACATGGTCTTATGAGCCATAAAGTTTTAATCACCTTTTTTAGCATCATAATAGTGTCATCACGTTTTACACTTTTTGCGGAAACTCAAAATGAAATTCCCCAAAAACTGCAAAACTTTATCGAGAAAATTGAGTTCAAAAAAGACACGCTGCAAGGAGGAGCGATCGCCATTTTGCACAAAGGCCAAGTGATCTATAAAACAACATTTGGAAACCAAAAAGGCAAAACTGGACGACCCATTACTTCCCATACATTGTTTCCATTGGCTTCTGTATCAAAAACAGTTTCAGCCGCCGCCATTGCATTAATGGTGGATCGCGGCGCGCTCGATCTTGATAAAATATTCAAGCTGTCTTACCTAAAAAATCCCGTAAGTTTAAGGAATATTTTGAGCCACACCACAGGATATAAATTTTCAGGAAATACACAAATTGAACAAGGGCTGAGTCGTCAAAAATTGCTGAAAAAACTTGGGGACCAAAAACCTCAATGCAAACCAGGTGCGTGTTACTCATACAGCAACACAATCTTTAGTCTTGTTGAAGAAGCCCTCAATCGCAAAAATCTGAGCCTTTTGTCTGTTATCCAGCAGTTACGGATAACTCTAAAAACGGATGGCATTCAAATTGTTCCCATCGCACCCTCTCTGGACATTGCTTATCCACACACGAAAGAAAAACGAAAGTTAAACCATTACCATTCCCCCCTTATTATCCAAAAGCAGCTCCTGCTGCAGCTGGCATTTTCGCATCTCTTGATGGAATGATTGAAGTCTTTAAATTAAGTTTTGGATACAGACCTGATCTAATTTCTCAAAAGACACTAGATGAGCTATACGTACCTCTTACTTCTAATCATGATATTGATAAATGGAATATGAAGTGGCCATACAACAGAAATAAAATCGAATCATACTATGGGCTTGGCTGGCGCGTTTTAAGGATTAAAGAACGTCCGAGCAAGGATTTAATATTTCATGGTGGATTTATTTCTGGAACTACACCGTTCATTGGATTTATACCGTCCGAAGAGATCGGCATCATCTTTTTAATTAATCAACAGTCCCGTACGCCATTTGAAAGCGGTATCGACCTTTGGGGTGAATTTCTCACATAGGATGTATAGCTAACAACATATAAAACGGTCATATTTTATTATCCTGAAATAATTGCTCGATAGAACACCTTTTTTTGCGTCTAATTGCTTTTGCTTGTGCCCATTTATGCTCGATGGGATTAAAGTCTGGAGAATAAGGAGGCAGATACAGCACGATATGCCCTGCCTCAGCAATTGCTTTTTGCATCGCTTTTCCCTTATGAAAGGTGGCATTATCCAAAATAAGGACGCTTTTAGGAGGCAGTTTCGGAAGTATAGCTAACAACATATAAAACGGTCATATTTTATTATCCTGAAATAATTGCTCGATAGAACACCTTTTTTTGCGTCTAATTGCTTTTGCTTGTGCCCATTTATGCTCGATGGGATTAAAGTCTGGAGAATAAGGAGGCAGATACAGCACGATATGCCCTGCCTCAGCAATTGCTTTTTGCATCGCTTTTCCCTTATGAAAGGTGGCATTATCCAAAATAAGGACGCTTTTAGGAGGCAGTTTCGGAAGTAAATCGTCAATGATCCATTGTGTAAACACCTCGGTATTAATCGAGAAGCAGAACAAGCTCACGGTCAATAGCAGACCTTGGAATAAGGCGCCGATGACATTCGTTCGTCCCTTTGCTCCCCAATCATGAATCCCCTCACATCTCTTTCCTTTTGGAGAATAACCATGAGTGCGTGGCATATGGTGTGCAAATCCAGATTCATCAAGAGAAATGATAGGATGCCCTGCTTCTTCATAAGCTTTCAGCTCTTGACAAAAAGTAGCACGCTTTTCTGGATCGGCCTTGGGATGTTTGAGCGTTTTTTTTATAGGTCACATTCAAGCGTTTTAAAGCGTGCCATATCCCCATAGAGCTCACACCAAGACGTTCTGCTCTCTCGTACTGATAAGCATCAGGATAAAGCTGTATATCTTCTTTAAGGGCATCCATATTAAGCTTAGTGGCTGGTTTATGACGATGTGTCTGAGGCTCAGGCTTCTTGACCCATCTGACAAGACTGGTCACTCCAACACCAAAGAGATCCGCCGTTTCAGCAAAACTCAAATTTTTCTTCTTTTTTACAGATAAAACACGAAGTCTAAAATCTAATGAATAGGTCATGGAATAATCCTCTTAAAAATTATCCATAATATAACCATTTTAAAGGTTTTTAGCTATATATCTGAAAAGTGAGAAGCCTCTTAAAAGAAAGGTCACTCGAGTTGTTTACCTGATTGAATCTAGCCTAATACAATCCCCCCGTCCCCTCTATGGTGCGTGGCGCAGGAGGGAGAGCATCCGGCTGCCGAGCAGTCGGCAAGGAAAAAGGTTCTTCTAAACTCTCTGTAGAGGAATCAGGCTTAGGCTCTTGTGAAAGAGGACTCAGGGTTTGACTGAAAGGGGGCTTGCCAAAGGAATTTTCATCTGTCCCTGGTTTGAACGCTTCAAAAATGACATTGGGTTCGCTGCCAGCAGCAGGAAGGCCTGTCATAGCATCCACTCTTACAAATTTAATACCCGAAGGGATTCGAAAAGGAATAGCGGGCGTATTTTTAAGCGCCTCTGCCATAAATGTTTTAAAGATAGGTAAAGCGACTCTAGCGCCGTTCTCATGCTGTCCCAAATCACGGGGCACATCAAATCCAACAAATACGCCCACCACTAAATCAGGCGTAAAGCCTACAAACCAGGTATCACGATAGTCGTTGGAAGTCCCTGTTTTTCCAGCCAAAGGACGGTTGAGATCCCTGACCCCTTTTGCTGTCCCTCGCTCTACATCCCCTTGTAAAAGAGAAATCATCTGATAGGCTGTCGCAGGATCAATGACTTGCTGTCGCCTATCAACCAACGAAGGCGGTGAATTCATCCAATAGACATTTCCACAGCCCTCACAAAAACGTCCTTGGTTCACATAGAGGTTTTTTCCATGCCGGTCCTGAACTCGATCCAAAAGCGTGGGGGTTATTTTCCTGCCACCATTTGCAATCATGGCATAGGCTGTCGTCACTTTTAAAAGTGTTGATTCAGCAGCGCCCAAAACAGTAGCAAGCTGAAGAGGCAAGTGATCAACGACACCCAGTTTCTCAGCAACTTGCTTGACATTTTTCATTCCTACATACTCGTGCGTCATTCGAACAGGAGCAAGATTGCGAGAGAGTTCAAAAGCGCGCCTTAAAGTAATGGAACCCAAATAATCCCTTTCGTAATTACGAGGACTCCAAACTCCCAGTCCAGGACCCAAATCAATGGAAAAAGGACCATCATACAAAAGCGTAGAAGGTGTCAATCCCTTTTCCAGCGCAGCAAGATACGCAAAGGGCTTAAAAGTTGACCCTATCTGGCGCATAGCTTGGGTAGCACGGTTAAATTGGCTGATTTTAAAACTAAATCCCCCATGCATGGCAAGAACGCGCCCTGTATGGGGATCCATCACAATAATAGCACCAGAGACAGCAGGAATCTGGCAGAGTTTAAATTTCTTTTTATCGTTTAAAGAAGGTTCCACAAGGATAACATCACCAACAGATAAAACATCTCCTGGTTTTACAACACCACTTCCAAGAGCATATTCATTAATATATTTTCTCGCCCACTGAAGTTCCTTAAGACTAATTTGACCAGATGTTCCATCCTTAAATCCAATTGTCACTTCTTGAGATCCGACGGCAAGAACGACAGACATATGCCACGCACCAATTCCTGAAGGCTCAACAACTGCTTTAAGTTTTGGAATCCAGGGAGCTAAAGCTTCCTTAGCTTTTTCAGGCAAAGTCTTTTCTTCTTTAGAAAGGATAAGATGCAAGATTGCTCCACGCCATCCATGCCGACGATCATAATCAATCAGACCCTGCCGCAAGGATTGCCGAGCGACTTCCTGCAATTGCGGATCCAATGACGTTCGAACGACAAGACCTTCCTGATAAAGCGCTTTTTCACCAAACTTCTCCATAAGCTCTCGCCGAACTTCTTCTGCAAAATAGCTTCCATGCACGACTTCTCCTGGGTTACGTTCATGCAGAACAATGGGTTCAGCCGCAGCTTCTTTTGCTTCCTGTGCTGTGATGTAGCCGTCTTCAAACATACGCCGCACAACGTAATTGCGCCGTATTTTGGCGGCTTCTGGATAACGCACAGGGTGATAGCGACTTGGCGCTTTCGGAAGTCCTGCCAAATAAGCTATTTCTGAAATTGTTAATTCATCCAAACTTTTATTGAAATAGTTAAGAGCTGCTGCAGCCACTCCATAAGAACTCGACCCCAAATAAATCTCGTTCAAAAATAATTCCAGGATGTAATCTTTGGAATAGGCGCTCTCAAGACGAAAGGCGAGAATTGCTTCTTTGATTTTGCGCTCATAGGAAACAGCATGGGCAATATCGGCTAAAAGAAAGTTCTTTGCCACTTGCTGGGTAATCGTAGAAGCGCCAACTGGGCGTTTGGATTCGGCAACGCGTCCAATATTCGTCAAAGCAGCCGAAATAATACTGGGAATATCAATTCCGGAATGTTGATAAAAATTTTTATCCTCAGCTGCCAAAAAAGCCTGAATAACTCTTTTGGGAATAGATTGAACAGGAACGTAGATTCTTTTTTCCCAGGCATATTCTGCAAACATATGTCCATCATTGGCATACAATCGCGTCACAACAGGAGGCTTATAATCAGCCAGATGCTGGTAGTCAGGAAGTCCCGAACCATAATGGTAAAATAAGGCCAGCATCCCCCCCAACGCTATCAGAAGGGTCAGCACAATGATTGCCAATATATAAGAAAAACGCTTTAACACGCAAAAGACCTTTACTTAATTACGGGCTTTATATCATAAATTAAGCTAAAAATAAAAGAAGAACCAATTTTGGCAATGGGCCGGTATCATAAAAATGATTGTAATTTCTGTAAATACCAGTTATTCTGGCAGTGATTTTTTGAGGGAATAAAACAGTAAAAGTCATTTTAAGGATGATGGCAGAATTTCCCTCATTACCTATATGGATTAACGGTTAAACATAGTTCGTGTTCTGGAATAATTTGAGCGTCGGACTTTTTGCTTAAAGGTTTTGCAATGTTTGCGGGAAAAAAGCCCTCACCAGTTGCCTACGGAATATTTCCACAATCAACCCATTTAAAGGATGGAGAGAATGCGTTCGTATATGCCTCTTTCCTTGAGGGACATACATAAGCAAAAGTCAGTTCGATTGCTCCTGACAGAACTTGTGCTGTTTTAGGCATTTCAAGCATAAAATAGCTTCAAAGTTGGGAGTTACATAATGACAAAAAGAATGATTATTGACGCAACGCATAGTGAAGAAACCCGCGTTGCCCTTATTTCTGAAAAAAATCGCCTTATTGATTTCGATTTCGAAAGCGCTACCAAACTTACAGTCAAGGGAAACGTTTATCTGGCGAAGATTGCTCGTGTAGAACCTTCCCTTCAGGCTGCTTTTGTTGATTATGGCGGCAATCGTCATGGTTTCTTGGCCTTTAGCGAAATTCATCCGGATTATTTCCGCATTCCCGTTTCTGATCGTGAAGCGCTGAAAGAAGAGATGAATAAGGCTTCCCTGGAAGAACACGCTGAAGAGATAATACTTCCTGCACAGGAAGAGCAAAAATCTTTCAAAGACGAAGAAAAAGCTACTGAAGAAGGAGACGAAAAACAGGAAGAAAGCGAAGAAAGCGCCTTTGAAATGCCCATCGCTATCCTGGGTGGTGAAGCACCACTCAATGATGATGATGAACTTACATCGCCCAAAAGACCTCTCTTACATCAAATGTATAAGATTCAGGAAGTCATTCATAAAAACCAGATTCTTCTTGTGCAAGTCGTCAAGGAAGAACGTGGTGGAAAAGGAGCGGCACTCACCACATTTCTTTCCATTGCAGGACGTTATAGCGTTCTAATGCCCAACTCGCCGCGAAGCGGAGGAATTTCCCGCAAAATTTCCAATGCTAATGATCGTATGCGTCTCAAAAAAGTCCTTGAAGAGTTGGCTATTCCGGAAGGTATGGGATTAATTATTCGCACAGCGGGACATGAACGCACCAAAACAGAGATAAAGAGAGATGCAGAATTTCTGATGCGTGCCTGGAACGGGATTCGTGATCTGACGTTGCAATCCATCGCCCCTGCTCTTATTTATGAGGAAGATGATATTATCAAGCGTGCAATTCGTGATCTTTATGCCAAAGACGTGGATGAAGTTCACGTTGAAGGAGAAGAAGGGTATAAGTCCGCCCGTTCCTTTATGAAAACATTGATGCCAAGCCATGTAAAACGTGTTCATCATTATAAGGATCTCCAGCTTTCCTTATTTCACAAATTTAAAGTTGAAGTACAGATTGATGAGATGCACAACCCTGTTGTGCATTTGCCTTCTGGCGGATCAATTGTGATTCATCCTACAGAAGCGCTTGTTTCAATTGATATCAACTCAGGACGATCCACACGAGAGAGACACATTGAAGAAACAGCTGTGAAAACCAATTTGGAAGCAGCCGATGAAATTGCGCGTCAAGTGCGTTTACGTGATCTTGCCGGACTCATCGTCATCGATTTTATTGATATGGAAGATCATCGTCATATTATGTCTGTTGAGCGGCGCTTGCGTGAAGCCTTTCGAAACGACAGAGCGCGCATTCAAATGGGTAAAATTGGCCCCTTTGGCTTGCTTGAGCTTTCAAGACAAAGACTGCGTCCCAGTATTTTAGAGACCAGTGCTCATCCTTGTCTGCATTGCAACGGAACAGGCTATGTAAGATCCACTGAATCAACATCTCTTTATATTTTAAGAGTCATTGAAGAAGAGGCCTTGTCAGGAAAAGTCTCAGAGTTTCAAATACATATTCCGATTCTCGTTGCTTTCTATCTTTTGAATGCCAAGCGCGAACATCTTCAGAAAATGGAAACAAGACTGCAAGTAAAGGTATTCGTCGAAGGAGATGATAGCCTTATGGGATCCAACTATCGTATAACACGCCTGAAGCGACGCAATGAAGATAATACAGATTCCAATAAAACTACTGCACTGCAACCAATTTCTTCTGAACGTTCCAGTCATTCCAGGGAAGATTCACAACGACCAGGAGAAACAGTAACGCCCTCATCTTCATCAGAAACAACGCCTTCTACAGGAGTAAGCCCAAACAATCGTGGACGTCATCGCCGTTCCCGCCAGCGATATAATAAAAATCGTGCAGGGCATCCCAGTGACAATATAACAACGTCAACGCCTTCCATCATTGAAGCTGTTCCTCTCCAGGAAACTGAGAACTTAAATCAAGAAGAACAAAAAGAAATTCCTCCTCAAAATCATGAGACCACAACGAACAAACGTCGTCATCGTTCACGACGGGGCCGTCATTTTCATAAACGGGAACAATTTCCTCAAAAAGAAAATGAAGGCACACAGCCTGAAGCAAGTCCTAGCTCTTCAACTCAAAAGAATACTTCAGAAACGAGTCCTCAAAATCAACCCTTGACTCAAGATCTTTCTGAGCATTCTCCCACAGAGACTGTCTCTAAAAAAAAAGACTCAATGGTGGAAAAGACTTCTCAACTCATGAGGTAGAATAAATGCATCGTGGACGATTGTTTCGCCCCACTGTTTTTATAATAATCTCTTGTATCCTGTTTTTGCAGGGACTTTCTGCGGCTCCCCCCCTTCAAACGGGATCATTCATCAGGGATGCAGAGATTGAAGCAACCCTTCATGAATACATCACTCCTCTCTTCAGGGTTGCAAAGCTTGATCCAAAGTCCCTGAATCTTTATGTGATTGTAAATCCTGAGATCAATGCATCAGCAAGTATTCGTTATTCTATTTTCATCAACACAGGGCTTCTTCTTGAGAGTAAAACGCCTGAACAGGTCATTGGAGTCCTTGCCCATGAAACAGGACATATTGCAGGGGGACACATCTCACGTACGGAGGGTGCGATGGGAAAAGCAACCCTGGCTGCTATGGCCGCGATGGCATTAGGGACAGCCGCTGCGATCGCAAGCAATTCTTCTGATGCAGCTATGGCTTCTATACTGGGAGGGATGTCTATGGCTCAGGGGATCGTCTTTCATTATTCACGGGGACAGGAAGGCACAGCCGACAGCTCAGGTGTTCATTACCTGGATGACTTGAAGTGGTCTTCACGAGGATTGCTGGAATTCATGCAGATGCTGGAAAAGCAAGAATATTTATCTCCGGATCAGCAAGATGTTTATATGCGCACACACCCTTTCAGCCGTGACCGCGTGGACTTCCTGAAACAACACTTGAAAAATTCTCCCTATGCAAACAATCGCTTGCCTCAGGATTTTTATGAAAAATATGATCGCATGATTGCAAAATTATCTGCTTATCTTGAACCACCAGGGAAAACGCTTTTAACGTATCGTGCAACAGACCAATCTGTAAAAGCCCGCTATGCACGAGCGATTGCCTTTTACCGGGAGAATAATTTTCCAGAAGCAAGCAAACAACTGGATGGGCTTATTCATGAATTTCCCCGAGATCCTTACTTTCACGAAATCAAGGGACAATTCATGTTTGAGCAGGGACGTCTGGATGACGCTTTAACGTCTTACAAACAAGCAATTGAGATTAAGCCGGATGCACCTCTTATTCACCTGGCTTACGCTCAAACTCTTATTGAAAAAAATCAGCCCAAAATGGACAAAGAAGCCATTCATGAGCTTCGCAATGTCCTCAAAGATGAAGAAGAAAATTCTTTTGCATGGCGGCTTCTTGCCATTGCCTATGGGCGTGGTGGCAATCTGGGAATGTCTTCCCTTGCCCTTGCGGAAGAAGCTCTTGCCAATGACAAGCCTAAAATTGCACTAACTCAATCGAAACGGTCTCAATACCATCTTAAGAGTGGTCCTGATAAATTGCGTGCAGCGGATATTCAGTCCTTGGCTGAACGGCTTGTGAAAGAAAAAGAGTAACATCATCAATCCAGACTCGCTCTCTTTCTGAAGATGATGTCAGCGAGGAATAGTTATCTTCTTTTTTCAACCATTATTTGAAAGATTTTAAAAAATAACTTTATAAAATCACAGATTTCTCTTGAACGCACGCTCTGCAAGGAATTTTCCTTCCCTTTCTGAAAAAGAAAAAAATCATCGCCTTAAAACAGATATAGACAATGAGTTCATAAGTCTTATATATAGCT
>BBVC01000003.1 GCA_001192655.1 Caedimonas varicaedens | reverse complement strand
TTTTAGCTATAGACCTGATCCCGATCTTTTTGTTCAGCAATTTTCTCTGATTCAAGCTCTTGCTGTAAATCCTTGATAAGAGATTTAAAAGTTTCTGTCGTGAAATGCAAAGCGTCTTCTGCGGCAGTCGCTGTAGGCAAAAAAAACAGAACCAAAGCTAGGGTGAGCAAGCGTAACGTCATATATTTTCTTTCTTAGCTTATAAGTGTATTCAAAATACGCACCATCTCTTGAGGAGGAGTCGTATGGTTAAAATGCGCCACAAATCGTCCTTGACGATCCATGACATAGATAATGGATGAATGATCCATCACATATTCGGTGCTTGTCCCATCGGGTTTTGTTTTAGTACCGTAAACCCGGTACGCTTTTTTTGCTTTTTCAATTTGTTGCGGGGTTCCTGTAAGGGCAATAAAGCGGGGATGAAAAATTCCAATGTAGCGCGCCAGATGTGTGCTGGTATCCCGCTCTGGATCAATAGTAATGAAAAGAGGATAAATTTGATCCGCTTTTGTTTCCAGTTGAATGAGCGCTTCTGTCATATTTGAAAGAGCCGCAGGGCAAATGTCGGGACAAAAGCTGTAGCCAAAGTAAACCATCATGTATTTTCCCTTGAAATCCGCATCTGTGCGAGAGTTTCCCAGATGATCGGTCAAGGTAAAAGGCCCTCCAATGTGGGGAAGTCCCGTACTACCCTTATCCACAATCTCAGCCAGCGGGGTATAGGCAGACATATTTTTATATTGATCGTAAATCTTTCCTACCCACATGGAAAGCGCAACGCAAATTCCGATTGCTACAAGAGATACATAAATTTTTACACTGGAACCCATCATAATCACACATTATTCTTTTGAAGATGGTACCCTGACTTGAGGGATCGGTAAAGCCCCTAATCTTCTTTTTGGCGACTGAGGCGTTTGCGTTCATTGGGATCAAGATAACGTTTCCGAAGACGAATATTCAGGGGGGTCACTTCTACAAGTTCGTCATCTTCAATATAAGACATGGCTTGTTCAAGCGTCATGCTTTTGGGGGGAGTCAGACGAATAGCTTCGTCTTTGCCTGCAGCACGAACATTTGTCAGCTGTTTAGCTTTCAGAGGATTAACTTCTAGGTCTTGCTGACGATTATTTTCTCCAATAATCATGCCATTATAAACTTCGTCACCCGGATTGATAAAAAAGATTCCCCGGTCTTCAAGGTTAAAAAGCGCGTAAGCCACAGCTTTGCCAGTATCTGTAGCGATCAGTACGCCGTTACGCTGTTTGGAAATAGAACCTTTATAGGGAGCATAGGCATGAAAAACGCGGCTCATAACGCCTGTTCCCCGCGTATCTGTCATAAATTCGCCTTGATATCCAATCAAACCGCGGGCAGGCGCGAGGAAAGTGATGCGATTTTTCCCGCCCCCTGAAGGACGCATATCGCGCATTTCTCCTTTTCGCAGTCCCATTTTTTCAACGACAATACCAGAGAATTCTTCATCAACGTCGATTTGTACTTCCTCAATCGGTTCGAGACGTTGCCCTGTTTCCGGATCATTTTTATAAACGACGCGCGGACGACTGACAGAAAGCTCAAACCCTTCACGCCTCATGGTTTCAATCAAAACGCCTAATTGAAGTTCGCCTCGACCGGCCACCTCAAAGGAATCTTTTTCGTCATTTTCCCGAATTTGAATTGTAACATTACTTTCTGCTTCCTGAAATAAACGATCACGAATCATACGAGAAGTGACTTTTTTGCCCTCACGACCCGCAAGCGGAGAATCATTAATAGAGAAAGTCATGACAAGTGTTGGTGGGTCAATAGGAAGAGCAGGAATTGCTTCCGTTACCTCAAGAGAGCAAATGGTATCTGCAACTGTTGTGTGCTCTAACCCTGCAACGGCGATAATATCGCCTGCTGATGCTTCTTCAATAGGTTCCCGTTTTAATCCGCGGAAGGCTAAAAGTTTTGTTAATTTTGACGTTTCAAGAATTTGTCCAGATCCATTGAGCGTTTTGACAGGCATATTCAGACGAGCAATACCTGTTTGAATTCGCCCTGTTAACACTCGTCCCAGATAAGGGTCTGCTTCCAGGGTTGTGACCAGCATGGAAAAAGGAGCGTCTACTTCAACATGGGGTGCCGGTACATAATCCACAATGGCTTCAAAAAGGGGTGTCAGGGATTCATGGTCATCCTTTAGATGACGAACAGCCCAACCCTGTTTTGCAGAGGCGAATAAAAGCGGGAAATCTAATTGCTTTTCATTGGCTTCAAGAGCCACAAAAAGATCAAAAATCTCATCCACTACCTCATCAGCGCGTGAATCAGGACGGTCAGCTTTGTTAATGACAACAATAGGACGTAAGCCCAATTTCAGCGCCTTCATAACGACAAATTTTGTTTGAGGCATAGGTCCTTCTGCTGCATCTACAAGAAGAATAACCCCATCTACCATGCTAAGGATACGCTCAACTTCTCCGCCAAAGTCCGCATGTCCAGGAGTATCAACGATATTCAGGCGTACGCCTTCCCACTGAATCGATGTGCATTTGGCCAAAATTGTGATGCCGCGCTCACGTTCAAGCTCATTCGAATCCATGGCACGTTCTGCAACAATCTGGTTGTCGCGAAAAGTACCACTTTGACGGAAAAGAGTATCCACAAGAGTTGTTTTTCCATGGTCAACGTGGGCAATAATGGCAATGTTGCGAAGATTCATCATAGGCTTTCTCTTATCATCCTTACTATATTAAATGAAATTACTTTAGAAACTTTTAAAATCCTGGAAGCGTCTTCAAGTATGTTTTTTAGAAGAGGGACATACGCGATGGTCAGGATCCTACCAAAGAATTTTGAATATATAATTCTGTCCCGAATATTCCATACACGTTATTTTCTGTTAAATCCTAATCTGTATAACTCATCTACATCATTCAGTTCAAGCTCTGCAAGTCTTTTTCGCGCATGCCACAGGTGCCAGCGGACAAGATTTGTGTCTAAATTATAATTCATCACCTATTTTTATCTTAAGGCAAGTAATCCAGTTTTTTAATAGGCAATCTTTTTGATCGTAAGGAAAAAACAATAGAAGGGCTAATAAAACAATGAAAGATCCCGTTTTCATACTCCTGGTACATCTCAGGAAGATGGAAAACGGGACCTTCAATAGAAAGAGTATGGTTAATAACCGCCTGTGTCTGGCACAACTCTTGACCTTCCACGTTCACCGATCATGAGCAGAATGCGTTGGCCGGGGTTGAATCGTATGTCCATACCTTGGACAACTGTGCGCATTTCGCCATTTTGAAGCTGCACAACATATTCGAATGCATCCTGGGTCTTGAGCTCTTTTTCAGCATAGGATCCGGCAAGCGCACCTAAAATAGCACCGCCTGCTGTTGTTGCAAGATTGCCTTTGCCCTTGCCAAACTGATTGCCGAGGACACCACCCGCCACACCACCGATACCTGCGCCGACAAGGTTGTTTTCTAATTTGTCAGGACCTACCTGTACAGTACGTACGCTGACAATTGTTCCTCTCAAGGTGCGTGTTGCTTCACCGACCGTTGCATCAGAGTACGCATGAGGAGAAATATTGCGTGCGCATCCGCTGACCAGCAAGGCAACGCTTCCTGCCATAAGCGCCTGGACGCCTACAGAAAAAACAGATTTATTCTTCAAAATTTGAAACATGATTCTACCCCTTTTAAAAACAATAACCTACCAAAATATGCTTAGTTGAGACATTTTTGTCCAGCAAAAATTATGAAATATTTAATTTTTTATATTTCAAATATTTTCAAGAATAAAAAACACGAGTATGAAGAGAACTCTCAAAACAAGCCTTGAAATTATTTTAAATATACTCGATGATGAAAAGTTCATGAGTCTGTACCAATAATATGAATAAGGAGGGGCAGATGTTTCTTGATATTCCGGAAAGCCTGAAAATAAAAAAATATTTTGACTCTTCTTCATCTCCTGTAGAGGATACTCTTCGTTATCAGGAAATGTCTATGGTGTATTATATGAGGGATTGGGGAAATTTTGCAAAAGCTCCCCTGAACCAGGCTTCCACGTGGGGAAAAACATATAATGACACTCCTTTTTCCATTTTTTCTGCGGCGGGCATGCGACCTAATGCTGCGGCTGTTCTGGAAGTTTTTGAACGTCAAACCCGAAGCTATACCAATGTAAAACCACGCTTTAATATTTCGGAAACAACATCATCTGAAGGCAATATCTATCAGATAGAAGAAGAAGTTGTTCAGGCAAAGCCTTTTTGTCAATTATTACATTTCAAAAGGGAATTGATGTGCGGCACAAAATCTCCCAAGGAAAAATTTCCGTCTGTTTTGGTGGTGGCTCCTTATTCAGGGCATTATGCAACACTTTTAAGAGATACGTGTCGAGGGCTTTTGAGAGATCATGATGTTTATGTAACAGATTGGATGAATGCCCGTGAAGTTCCTTTATGGGAAGGGATTTTTACCCTTGAGGATTATATTCAGTATTTAATGGATTTTATTCATCATCTTGATTGTGACCTGCACATCATCGCTGTTTGTCAACCGGCCGTTCCTGTGCTTGCCACAGTGGCGCTGATGGCTCAACATAAGGATCCGCTTCAGCCCAAATCCATGACGCTGATGGGCGGGCCTATTGATACGCGGATTAATCCTACTGCAATCAACAAGTTGGCCAAAGAAAAACCTCTGGAATGGTTTTCCAAGCACGTTATCGCGCGTGTTCCTCTTTATTATCCAGGAGCCTTGCGTCGTGTATGTCCGGGCTTTCTTATGCTTTCCGGCTTTATGAATTTGAATCTGGAACGGCATATGCACGCTTCTGCAAAGCTTTACGAGCATCTTGTAAGAGGTGATCATGAAAGCGCCGAGGCGCATCGCAAGTTTTATGATGAATATCGCTCTGTCCTTGATTTACCCGCTGATTATTTTCTTGATTCTGTTCGGGTTGCTTTTCAGGAGCACAGTCTTGCCAAAGGAAAGTTTAAATGGAAGGGTGAAATTGTGGATCCTCTGGCGATCCACTCAACAGCCGTTTTGGCCATTGAAGGAGAGAAAGACGATATTTCAGGTGTTGGGCAAACGCGGGCGGCTTTATATCTTTGTGAAAACGTCCCCGCACGTTTAAGGCAATATCACCTTCAGCCCGGCGTGGGACATTATGGTGTTTTTAATGGTCGGCGCTTTCGTGAAGAAATTGTACCTGTTATTTCGAAATTTATTCGTACCCAGGGAATGTCTCAATCCTTAAAGGTTGTTGAGCGGGTTTCCTGAAACAGCAAGCCCTGAAAGTTTTGGCCAAGTCACCTTACTCTTTCAGGTCACATTCATACAAAACCTTTAAAGCATTTCCCCAAAAATCAATTTCAACCACACCCAAAGTACAAAAAGTAATTTCTTTGAGGGGGGTGGGAATTTGAATCCCTGAGAGAAGTTTTTTTAAGGATTCCCTGTCTGATACGTGATTATAGACAAGCGTAAAATGAGGTCTCATCCTGTTTGCTTCCGGAATTCCAAAATTTTGAAAGTATTGATCAATAAGTCCAACTTCTTCCTGGTTTTTGTCCAAGTTCTGGCTTTTTTGATAAAGAGCCTGATTAATGGGGCATCGACTGCCGATTCTGTCAAAATACCCTGTGCGTAGATTTAAAAAGAGTTCTCTGATTTTTTGATTAACGGTGGCATTTATATGAGTGGACTCAAGAGAAATAGTGTTGTCTCCTTGAACAGGAATATCTTTCATTTCTTCCGTGATAGGGGAGAAATTTCGGGAAACTTCTTCAACTATCTCAAAGAGCAAGGGAAGATCACAGCCCAGAATACCATATTGCCCTACTGAAACATGGGGATTAATTACCTGCATTCTTTGCCGAGAACCCACAATAGAGGGAAGGGGAGCCATTTTTGGTACGGCAGAAAGCGCTGTGACAACAGTTTCAGCAAGCTCTTTTATTTTTCGTATGACTTCTGGCTGAGGAAGGAGGACAAATCCAAAATCAATCTTTCGGATAAGATCGTTATTATTCATCGTCATTGATGGTTATCCCTGTTTTAAAAATTCTTGAAGTCCTGAACTATAATTTACGAAATCTTAGGAAATCAAATGATATTTTGATGCTTTTTGTTGACCGTTTGAATTTTTATTGACACTCTGCGTAATCTCATGAGAATTTTAAACACTTTGGTCAGAAAATTAAGAGGTTGTTATGATTGCTATTACTCTTCCCGATGGATCTATACGCCGTTATGAGCGTGCGGTCACCGGGTACGAGATCGCCAGCAGTATTGGTGCGCGCCTTGCACAAGACGCAGTGGTTGTCAAAATTGACGGCAAGCTTTCTGACCTGACGTTGCCTGTTGCGCAGGATGCCAGAGTTGAAATCGTCACCAGAACATCGGAAGAGGCGTTGGAAATTTTCCGTCATGATGCGGCACATGTGTTGGCTGAAGCGGTGAAGGAACTCTATCCAGAGGTACAAATCACCATTGGTCCTGCCATTGAAAACGGTTTTTATTACGATATTTATCGTGAACAGTCTTTTACGCCTGAAGATTTGGAGAAAATTGAGCGGCGAATGCGCGAGATTGTTGATCGAGATGAACCTCTGGTGCGGGAAGTTTGGTCGCGTGATAAAGCCGTCGAGTTCTTTAAATCCATAGGAGAGCATTTTAAAGCCGAAATTATCAGCAGTATTCCCGAAGGTGAGGATGTCAGCCTTTATCGACAGGGGAATTTTATTGATCTTTGCCGAGGGCCTCATCTTCCTTCTACGGGAAAACTGGGGAAAGCCTTTAAACTGATGAAGCTGGCCGGCGCCTATTGGCGAGGGGATCATCGCAATCCCATGCTTCAGCGCATTTATGGAACAGCCTGGGCGACTGAGAAACAATTACAGGATTACCTGAAACAACTGGAAGAATCTGAAAAACGTGACCATCGCAAGCTGGGGCGAGATATGAACCTTTTTCACTTTCAGGAAGAGGCGCCTGGTGCAGTATTCTGGCATCCCAAAGGGTGGGAGCTCTATCGGGGACTTCAGAATTACATCCGCAAGCGCATTTCCAAACTTGGTTACGCCGAAGTCAATACGCCGATTATGGTTGATCGGGCGCTTTGGGAAGCTTCGGGTCACTGGGAAAAATTCAGGGAAGCCATGTTTACGTCGTCAGAAGACGAAGAGAAAACACTTGTGGTGAAGCCCATGAATTGTCCTTGCCATGTGCAAATTTTCAAACAGGGCATTAAAAGCTATCGGGATCTGCCCTTGCGGTTGGCGGAATTTGGCGCATGCCATCGTAATGAGCCGTCAGGGTCACTGCATGGTCTTTTGCGTGTCCGTTCAATGGTGCAGGATGATGCGCATATTTTCTGTACGGAAGATCAAATTACTTCCGAAACAAAGGCTTTTTGTGATTTATTGCTTTCTGTCTATAAGGATCTTGGTTTTGAAAATATACGTGTTAAATTCGCGACGCGCCCCGAGGTGCGGGCAGGCTCGGATGAGATCTGGGATAAGGCGGAACAGGCTCTTAGAGAAGCCACTGAGGCTGCGGGGCTAAGCTATGTCATTAATCCGGGAGAGGGAGCCTTTTATGGTCCCAAGCTCGAATTTGTTTTAAGAGATGCCATTGGACGTGACTGGCAGTGCGGGACATTGCAGGCAGACTTTGTTTTACCTCAAAGACTGGGTGCTTCCTATGTAGGAGAAGATGGGAAACGACACACGCCCGTGATGTTGCATCGGGCGGTGCTGGGGTCGCTTGAGCGTTTTACGGGCATTCTTATCGAGCACTTTTCAGGAAAGTTTCCATTGTGGCTCTCGCCTGTCCAGGTGGCGGTGACGACAATTACGTCAGAAGGGGATGAGTTTGCAAGGGATGTAGCGCAACTTTTAAGAAAACATAATCTGCGCGTTGAGTTGGATTTACGCAATGAAAAGATCAATTATAAAATTCGGGAATTGAGTTTACAGAAAATTCCTTATATCTTCGTCATTGGTAAACGGGAAGCAGAGCAGAAAACAGTCACAATCCGCAAATTGGGGTTGGAAACGCAAGAAATCCTTGCGCTTCAGGCTGCTGTTGATAAACTGGCGAAAGAAGCTGCGAACCCGGCAGATTTGTATTAAAATTTTTTTAACAACATAAAGGAGAATCGACTATCACAAAACCTATCGGACCCACCAAAGTCCCTCAGATGGATGGACCCAGGATTAATGAGGCGATACGGGCGCCTAAGATTCGCTTAATTGATGAAAATGGAAATATGATAGGCGTTGTGAGTGTTCGAGAAGGACTTGAAATGGCTGTGGAAGCCGGTCTTGATCTGGTGGAAATCTCTCCGAATGTTGATCCCCCTGTTTGTAAAATTCTTGATTATGGCAAATATAAATTTGAATCGCAAAAAAAGAAGGCTGCTGAACGTAAAAAACAAAAAATCGTTGAGATCAAAGAAGTTCAAATGCGCCCGATGATTGAAGAAAACGACTATCAGACAAAATTGCGCAACATTAAACGGTTTATTGCAGAAGATGATAAAGTAAAAATTACGATGCGCTTTAAGGGACGTCAAATGGCTCACCAGGAAATTGGCATGGAGATTTTGAAGCGTGTGATTGACGATATGGGCGAAGAGGCCAAGGTAGAGCTTCCTCCTAAACTTGAAGGGCGTCAAATGCTGATGGTTTTGGTTCCCAAGGTTTAAAACAGAGATTGTAAAATAGAGACGCGTATACCCTCTACACCCAGACATATTCAAGTACGATGCGTTATTAAATAAGTATCGGAGTTTTGTTATCCCCGCGCAGGCGGGGATGACATGACAGACAATAATCTTTTTTTTGCAGTACAGTGCTAAAAACATTATGCGACAGAAATCAGGTTTTTTCCTGTCATGGCTATGGGTTGGGGGAGCTCCATCAGTTTGAGAACGGTGGGAGCAATATCGCTTAATTGACCAGGGTGTAAAGAGAGAGTCTGTGCGTTTTTGCCGTATATCACAAAGGGTACAGGATTAAGTGTATGGGCTGTATGAGGTTGATTTGTTTCTTCGTCATGGATTTGCTCTACATTTCCATGATCGGCTGTGATAATAAGAAATCCACCTTTTTCATCAATCAGTTGACATAATTGTGTAAGACAATCGTCCACTGTTTCTACAGCTTTGATCGAGGCTTCCAGATTTCCTGAATGCCCGACCATATCAGGATTGGCATAATTAACGACAATCAGGTCGTAATTGTTTCGATGTTGTGCTTCGATAAGCTTTTCGGTTAGTTCATAGGCAGACATCTCAGGTTTTAAGTCATAAGTTGCCACTTGGGGAGAGGGGACGAGAAGACGGTCTTCTCCCGGAAAGATTTTTTCCTGACCACCATTAAAGAAAAAAGTAACATGAGCGTATTTTTCTGTTTCTGCAACTCTCAATTGTTTAAGATGATGCTGCGATACAATTTCTCCCAGGCTTTCCTGAATATCAATAGCGGAAAAAAAGGCAGGACAGTAGGGATTCAGGGTTTCTGAATACTCGGTCATGCCAGCAATCGCTGATAAGTCAGGGTTGTTTCTCCGATCAAAGGCGGTAAACTCGGGCATCACAAAAGCTGAGAGCAATTGCCGTACGCGGTCAGCGCGGAAATTCATATGAAGAAGACCGTCTCCCGGGTTAATGCCTTGATAATCTTCCATGATGGTGGGAAAAATAAACTCATCACCGATTTCCTGGGCATAATTTTGAGTAATATAGGTTAATGGATTGCTGAATACAGGCGCTTCTCCAAATGCAATGGCATCATATGCTTTTTTAACGCGATCCCATCTTTTATCGCGATCCATGCCGTAATATCGTCCTCCTATGGACGCTATCTGGATCAGGGAACGATGAGGCTCGACTTCAGATAAAAAAGCTTTAACGAATTCCAGTCCGCTTGTGGGGGGGGTATCTCTTCCATCCAGAAAACCATGAACCCTGATAGCAATTCCTTCCTCTGCCAGATCTTTTGCAAATGCTATCATATGACTCTGATGAGAATGGACACCACCCGGTGAGAGAAGTCCCAACATATGGCACGCTCCCTGAGACTGTTTCAGTTTTTGAATGAAGTTTTTATAACCAGGGATGGACTTAAATGTACGGTCTTTAATCGCCTGATCAATACGCGGAAGATCTTGAAGGATAACACGTCCCGCACCAATATTCATATGCCCTACCTCAGAGTTTCCCATTTGCCCTTCGGGAAGTCCAACATTGTGAGCCGAAGCTTCAAGGAGAGTCGAAGGGAAATGATCCATAAGGCGTTTCCAGGTAGGCAGTTTGGCTGCAGCAATGGCATTATGGTTGTGATTCGGGGAATATCCCCAGCCGTCAAGGATACAAAGCACAATAGGCTTGGAATGATGAGACATCAGGGCTTCCTTTTTAAAGGTGGTGAACACTTTGAGCGCTTTTCCCCAGGCTAGGATTTTCATCTGGCATGAAAGTTATACTCATTTATTGATTATTTCAGAACAAACTTATAGGACAGGTGTTCGTCCTGTCAATGTATACCCTTCGCCTTTCAAAACCTGAGGTTGTTGGACTTCGGGATTAGTCCTGCTCACGTACTTTATGTACGCTGCGCGGGACTCACCACTCGTCTGCCTACCCAGATTGAAATCCTTTGGGTATAGGCATCTACGGTTTATTCTGAAAGCCCTACCAGATTCTCGGCAAAGTTTTTTGCATCAAAGTCTTTCAAGTCATCTGCACCTTCTCCGACGCCGATCGCATAGACAGGCAGATGAAATTTTTCAACCAGGGCGATGAGGACTCCACCCTTCGCCGTGCCATCCAGCTTGGTGATGATCAGTCCTGTGATCCGGGCGATTTTTTGGAAAACTTCCACTTGTATATGGGCGTTTTGACCTATGGTGGCATCCAGGACAAGAAGACATTCATGGGGCGCTGTGGGGTCTATTTTCTGAAGAACGCGAAGGATCTTGGCGAGTTCAGCCATCAGTCCTTCCTTGTTATGAAGACGTCCTGCCGTATCAATTAAAAGGACATCATCCTGAGCTTTTTGAGCTTTTGCATAAGCTTCATAAGCAAGACTGGCCGGGTCTGATCCCTGGCTTGCTACCTCTACGGGAATCTGGGAACGCTTGCCCCATTCGGCCAGTTGTTCAACAGCGGCTGCGCGAAAAGTGTCCCCAGCCGCCAGACGTACTTTCAGTCCCTGATTTTGGAAAATACGCCCCAGTTTCCCAATGGTTGTTGTTTTTCCGCTTCCATTGACGCCAACGACGAGAATAACATAAGGCTTATGAGTGTTGCCTATCAGCAGGGGTTTGGCCACAGGTTCAAGAATTTTGGTGATTTCTTGTGCAAGAAAAGAGTGGATTTCTTCTTGCGTGATATCTTCATTAAAGCGGCTTTTTCGTAAATTTTCTGTCAACTTTTGAGCCGTTTCAACTCCGAGATCCGCTGAAATGAGTAAATCCTCGAGCTCAAGAAGAGTCTCATTATCCAGTTTTTTTTTGGTAAAAATAGAACTGATACCTTCGGTAAGCTTATGGGAAGACTTTTGTAAACCTTCTTTAAGGCGTGAGAACCAGCTATTATTATTTTTTTCTTCTTCTTCCATGATTTATCGTCCCAATTTTCTGTCACCATTGACTTTATAGTATTTGAAAGGCAGCATGTCCAACTATGATGAAAGATATAAACGATAAAAATTCTTGTGAAGTTGGTCTGGCTTGCGTTGTTGAAAGCAAGCTTAAGACTTACTTCAAGGCTTTGAATGGTGATAAGCCTGCTCCATGCCTTTATGGGCATATTATTCGTGAAATTGAAAAGCCCCTCATTTCTACAGTACTTAAACATACAAACGGTAATAAAGTTAAGGCAGCAGCATTGCTGGGGATTAACCGTAATACGCTTTATAAGAAAATCCAGGAACATGATCTTGGGCAAGGTTGACGATGATAGGCTTTCTGAAAGCAAAAACACGCGCTTTTTCTGAAACTTTTTATTACTGGGCGCAACGCTTCAAGCTTTCTCAAAAGCTTGTTGCTCTTTTACTTATTATTGCGGTGGGAGCTGGTATCGCAACCTATAGTGCCTTTACCAATTCTGTCCTTTTGGGCGGAAATTCCCGCAAAATTGTCCATCTTCTTAATTTTGACCTTATCATTCTTCTTTTGTTGGGTTTTTTAATTTCACGACGGATTGTCAACCTATGGTCTCAAAGGCGGAGTGGTCGGGCAGGATCGAAACTTCATTTGCGACTTGCTTTGATTTTTGGCGCCCTAACGGTTGTTCCAACAGTCTTTATTGCGATTTCATCCGCCCTTTTATTTAATGAGGGAATTCAGGCCTGGTTTAATGAACGGGTTCGCACAGCGCTTAATGAATCGTCGGCTGTTGCTGAAGCTTATCTTGAAGAACATAAAAAAGCCATTAGTACAAGTGTTAATGCACTGGCATTGAAATTCTCTGAAAATTTTAACCGGTATGCGGAAAACCAAGAATATTTCAGCGAGGAACTTGATAAAGAATGTTTTATCATGTCTTTGAATGAAGGCATTATTTTTGGATTAAACCATAAAATTTATGCGCGCACTCATCTGAGCTTTTCTCTTGAATTTGAATCTCTCAGTTTGATTGATCTTCAAAGAGCACAAAATAGAATTATCCTGCAAACGAGCGAGAGTGGTGATCGTGTACGCGCTTTTACACGCATTCCTCACACAGATGCTTTCATTATTGCGGGACGTTATTTGGACAGGGGAGTCTTGAAACGCATTGATAATACGCGCAATGCTGTCAGTGAATACAACCAGTTGGAAGCGCTGCAAAATGATCTTGAGATCAAGCTTGCGGTATCCTTTATTATTGTTGCCTTGATTCTGTTGCTTGCGGCTGTATGGATGGGACTCCTCTTCGCTGATCATATGGCGCGGCCTATTAGTGAGCTTATCTTTGCTGCTGAGAGCGTGCGGCAAGGAAATTACGCGATTCAGGTTTCTGAAAAAACCTCTGAGGATGAAATTTCCATTCTCTCGCGTGCTTTCAATCGAATGACCACAGAGCTGAAAACCCAACAGCAAGAGCTTGTTGAAGCGAACCAACAAATAGATCAACGGCGTCAATTTATTGAAGATGTGCTGGGGGGTGTTACAGCCGGCGTGATTGAAATTTCTGTGGATGGCCAGATTCGTCTCTTGAATCGTTCAGCTGTTGATCTTTTAGCATTGGGAAATGAATCGATCATCGGTAAAAATATTGAAAATATTGTGCCTGAAATGATGGAATATTTGGGGCGAGCTTTTGAAAGTGAAAATCGTTTTTATCAAAATGAGCTTTCGGTGACACGACATGGCTTTACAAAAACGCTTCTGGTGCGGATTGTGTTGGAGTATAGAGAAAAAACACTACGCGGATTTATTATTACTTTTGATGATATTACGGCATTGATGGCAGCACAGCGCAAGGCAACGTGGTCAGATGTAGCAAGGAGAATTGCTCACGAAATCAAGAATCCTCTGACGCCCATCCAATTATCAGCAGAAAGATTGCGACGAAAATATCTTAAAGATATTCAGGGAGATCGAGCAAGCTTTGAAAAATGTATTGATACAATTATTCGCCAAGTCGATCAAATGGAACGACTGGTTTCCGAATTTTCAAGTTTTGCCAGAATGCCTAGCCCAAAAATGGTTCCCGAAAATTTGATGGAATTATGTCAGCAAGCTATATTTTTACAAAAATCAGCATATCCTCATATTGAATTTAAAATTGAATGTACCAACAAATCATTGAAAATTCTTTGTGACTCTTCTCAGATGGGTCAAGTTTTTACGAATCTTCTGCAAAATGCCATTGACTCAATTGAAAGTTTGAGCGACAAAAATAAGAGTGATCTTTTGTCTAAGGGACAGATTGTCATTATTGTATTTCAGGATCAAAAACGTCTTGTTATCATAATAGAAGACAATGGGGAAGGGTTCCCAGAGAAAAAATCACACCTGCTAGATCCCTATGTAACATTAAGGGAAAAGGGGACAGGACTAGGATTGGCTATTGTGAAGAAAATTGTGGAAGATCATTCGGGCGAGCTATCCCTCGAAAATAAGACAGAGGGTGGGGCATGCGTCAGAATGAGTTTTCCGCTGGGAATTATTGTTCCAACCCATGAAGGATCATTCTCTGGGCAATATGGTTCGTCTGATGATCAGATAATGGAAGTATAATGTCACAAGAAGTACTCATTGTTGATGATGAAGCTGATATATGCCAGCTTATTTCGGAAACACTTGAAGATGAAGGCTATCATACCCGTCGCGCCCTGGATGGTACCCGGGCGATTGAGGTGATCCAAGAGCGTTGTCCAGACCTCATCATTTTGGATATTTGGTTGGGGGACAGTCAATTTGATGGTATCAAGCTTCTGGAATTGATTAAAAAAGACCATCCTTCTCTGCCCGTTATCATGATGAGTGGTCATGGAACCATTGAGACGGCTGTTCAGGCCATTAAAATGGGAGCCTATGATTTTATCGAAAAGCCTTTTAAGGCGGATCGTTTGTTATTGGCCATGGGGCGTGCCATGGAGACAGCAAAACTGCGACGTGAAAATTCAGAGCTTAAAGCCCGCACTATTGAAATTACAGATTTTTTGGGGATGTCTTCTTTTGCAAATCAGCTCAGACAGCTTATCGACCGTGTTGCGCCCACCAATAGTCGTGTCTTGATTTCAGGAGATTCGGGGACAGGTAAGGAAATTGTTGCACGTCTTATTCATCAAAGGTCGAAGCGAAAAAACGGACCTTTCGTTGTCTTGAACTGTGCAACGCTGGACCCGGATTCCTTTGAAAGTGTTCTCTTTGGAACAGAAGATAAGGAAGGGCGAAAGATAGGACTTTTTGAAGAAGCTCATCGTGGAACACTTTTGTTTGATGAAGTGACGGACATGCCTTTTGAGACACAAGGGAAAATTTTACGTTCTCTTCAGGAGCAAACCTTTACGCGGGTAGGGGGTAAACGTAACATAGAAGTAGATGTGCGCGTGATGGCTTCAAGCAGTCGGGATATTCATAAAGCAGTTGAAGAGAAGCGTTTTCGAGAAGATCTGTATTATCGTTTAAATGTTGTTCCCATCAAAATTCCCTCCTTGAAAGAACGAAAGGAAGACATTTCGATCCTTATTCAGGAACTTATCCTTCATGTTTCCAATCTGAATGGATTGCAGCCAAAAAAGTTTTCTGAAGAAGCTATTCTTGTGCTTCAAGCCTATGATTGGCCCGGCAATATTCGTCAACTCAAGAACGTGATTGAGTGGATTTTGATTATGGCTTCTGAGAATGAGTCGGAATCTATTGCTCCCAATCTTTTGCCGGCGGAAATTTATGGTGAGGCATCACTGATGCTGCGGAATGACCAAAGCCTGCAAATTATGTCTCTACCGCTTCGAGAAGCTCGGGAAAGTTTTGAGAAAGATTATTTGCGAGCCCAGGTTGAAAGATTTGGTGGTAATGTTTCCCGAACTGCCGATTTTGTGAAGATGGAGCGTTCGGCCCTTCATCGTAAATTAAGGGATTTACAGATCATGCGCGGCAACCGTTCCTAAAATGAGATATTGAAAAAATGCGCGTTATTATTTGCGGAGCAGGGCAAGTTGGGTTTAATCTTGCCACTTATCTTTCTGAGCATGATAATCATGTAACAGTGATTGACCAATCGTCAGAACTTATCAACAGGATTAATGATCGTCTGGATGTGCGGGCTATTTGTGGCTTTGCCTCTCATCCTGATGTGCTGGAAAAGGCAGAAGCAGGCAACGCAGAGATGCTGATTGCGGTTACACAGTCTGATGAAGTTAACATTGTTGCCTGTCAAACAGCAGGCAGCCTTTTTAATGTACGTACCAAAGTTGCGCGAATTCGTGCGCAAGCCTATCTAGATCCGCGATGGAGCCGACTTTATAGCCCAGAGCGCATTAATATTGATTTGGTCATATCACCAGAGTTGGAAGTGGCACAGTCTATAAGCCGCTCGCTAACAGTTCCTGGAGCTTTTGATATTATTTCTCTTTCTGATGGCAAGGTGAAAATTATCGGTGTTCGGTGTACCCTTGACACACCGATTGTCAATACGCCCATTACTCACCTTACAAGTCTTTTCCCTCAGATTGATATTTGTGTTGTAGGGATCATGCGAGGAGATCAAGCGATTTTACCGACTCTTACCGATACACTCTATGCGGGGGATGAAGTTTATTTTGCCGTGGATAAAGACAAAGTTCCAGAGGCGATGCGTGCCTTTGGTCATGAAAGTTCCGATTCTCGGCGTTTATTAATATTGGGTGGGGGGAATATTGGACTTTGCCTTGCCCAGGAGATCGAAAAACACCATCCTAATGTTCATGCTGAGATTATTGAAAAAGATCTTGCACGTGCTGAATTCATTGCAGGGGAACTGAAAAACACTCTTGTCTTGCAGGGAGATGCCTTGGATAGTGAAGTCTTGTACGAAGCAAATATCAACGTTGCAGAAACGGTTGTTGCTGTGACGGAAGATGAGCGTGTCAATACGCTAGCCTCTCTTTTATCAAAGAGATTGGGAGCCTCACGGGCGCTTTGTCTGATCAACAATACCCTTCATGCTCCTTTGGTGACTTCTTTGGGGGTTGATGCTGTTATTAGTCCTAAAAAAGTCACTGTATCAAAGATTTTGCAAAATATTCGTCGCGGAAGGATTCGTTCTGTTCATTCGCTGGGGGAAAGCTTTGGGGAGATCATTGAAGCAGAAGCCCAGGAATCTTCGGGTCTCATTGGCTCTCCTGTCAGCGACATCAACAGTCCTCATGAAATTATTGTAGCCGCTATTATAAGGCAAGAAGAGGTTATTATTCCCATGCCATCGACGGCGATTAAACTGGAAGACCGCATTATTTTGATGGTGACGCCTGCGGCTATTTCAAAAATTGAAAAGCTCTTCTCTTCACGTTTGGATTATTATTGATGTTTTCAATTTTCTTGCTTTGCTCTGAGGGCGCTTTTTATAAAAAGCTATTTACAATCCCCGCTTCTTCCACCATTCATCGGTTTTGAATTTTGTGTTAATGAATCAAATCTTTTTTATTAATCGGAAGAAAGATAACCTAATCGATTACCATTGAAGTCAAAAATATTAGCCCCACCATCATCCTTTGGAACCATATAGCCCATTTCCTGACCTCTTTCATTACGAATAATTCGGTCATTACTGGGGTTATATGGACTATTGTCATAATTGTAAGGGTTATTCTTATAATTATACTGGCTATTATCGTAATTATAGGGGCTATTTTTATAGTTATATGGACTACTGTTGTAGCTAGAGGCCATTAAATAACTGGAGGTTTTCAGGAGTAGAAATAAATAAGTTATTTTCATAGCAGAAATTTGAATCATTTCATCACATCCCTCTCTTATTCTTTGGTAAATTCACTCATAGGTATAAAAACCCCTGTTTCACTTTGATCTCTACATGGATTTTTATCGATTAATCTACGTTTTTTCCACCACTCGTCCGTCTTAAATTCTAAAGGTATATTTTCTTTGTTCCAAGGAAAACCTGCATCTTCTATGCCATAATCTGCCTTTAGTATTGTACTCCATTCTTCATTTAAATCTTTCGGCAACTCAGAACCACACCAAAAGCAATAATACATTTTTTGACGAGTACCATTAGGATGGTTTGTCAGATAAAAACTATATGAGCGAGTTTCTGGAACGTATTCAATAAAGCAGTTATCGCTCGTAGAATAATTTTCCATGATATCACAGCAATGATCTCTCATTTTATTCTCCTACTTAATGATTTCATTGTCAGGAATAATTTTGCCCACATCACTCTTATGTTTCAGCATCACTTTTCCTGTTTTATCAACATCAGCAATCCATTCATAATTTTGTCCCCGTTTTTCAAATAATTTATAATGCTCGCCTGCATGCGCGTTTTTTCCACCAATGTCTTTTGACCAATAAATTTCTTTGTTTCCAACTTTTTGAGTAGGGTCTTTGTACATGTTTCCAAATTTCGGATGCCTTCCAACTTTATCTGCAACATTAGCCTCTTTCACATTCCATTTAAAATCGGGTTGTCGTTGCAGAACAGGGGGAGTTTTATTAGCAAATACCCTCGGTTTATGGGGATTAGCTTTAAATCCTTTGGGAGCTACCACCCCTACACCAAAAATGATGCCTGCGGTTTGTCCCGTCTCTCCAAAAACCTTTTTTAAGGCAGGATGATCACTCAACAGAGCAGCTAAATCCTCCCCGCCTTCTCTCCATATCTCTCCATAACTTAGAATGCTATCAACAATGTGTTCCTTTAAATGAACCAAATCCGTTTGAAGCGTACTTAAATCCCGACCTGGAATAAAAGTCTCTGCGAGAGATTCTAACACTCCTGAAGGAAAGGAAAAGCTCATCAATATATCTTTGGCAATGTTACTATCAAGAATTTCTTTCATGTAGCTGTCAAAAGTGATGGTCTCTTTTCTTCTCGACTCAACATACTGAACATTTTCTTTAGAAAATCCCTCTTTATCGGCATAATTATAGGTTGCTTCCCATGTGGTTGTATTAATGAGATATTGAAGATGCTTCACTTTCTCGTATTCACCATAAAAAGAACCATAGAGGGTGTGATAACGTTCCAGACAGAATTGGGTAAATCCGTCTTTAATGATTTTATTGGTGCTGTCATCTAATAATTGAGAGAAACTTTCCTTATTTTTGATATGAGTTAACAGATGGTCGTAAGCTTCCCCTACAGTAATACCAATATCTCGAAACACAAACAGATCATGATTTCCACCCAGATAATTTTGTCGTGAAGCCAGCAACACACGCTCATAGGCATTTTCAAGCGTTGGATTCATCAGAATGGCTAGGGATTGCATAGGCGTCATTCCCGTTTTTTCAGCCTGTTTTACAAAGTAATCAGGGGTTACGTTCTCAAATAAAGTCGCTCCTCTTTGAGAGATGAGTCTGTTAGAGAGAGTAGGAAAATCCTGAGATTTATAGCCCTGAGAGATATATTTATAAGCCTGTTGATTGGTAAGGTCTTCAAAACCGAAAGCCGTGGTATTCTCTGCCCCTCCCAGCCAGTTCTGTCTTGACGTGAGTATCACGCGATCATAGAAATTCTCAGGAGTGGGATTCATCAGAATTGCTAACGCCTGCATCGATGTCATCTTTGCTTTTTCTGCCTGCTTGGAAAAATACTCAGACGTTACATCCTTGAATAGAGAGCTTCCCCTCTGACAGACAAGTCTGTTAGAGAGAGTAGGAAAATCCTATGGTTTATAGCCTTGAGATATATATTTATAAGCTTGTTCATTGGTAAGGTCTTCAAAACCGAAAGCCGTGGTATTCTTTGCCCCTCCCAGCCAGTTTTGCCTGGAGGTAAGGATAATGCGATCGTAGAAGTTCTCCGAGGTGGGATTGAGAATAATGTTAAGCGCCTGAGAAGGATTCATCCCCGCATCAGAAGCACTCTGCGTGAAATACTCAGGCGTTACTTGATACTGAGGGGGAGGAACATTATCAAATAAAGATGAGGCTGCACGAGATGATTCTTCTTCATATTGTCTAGCTTTTTCTCTTTTTTCTTCCTCCTGCTCCCTCTTTTTCAGTTCATTTCTCGCTTCTTCTTCTTTGAGTTCTTTAAAATATTTCAAGGAAAAAGTCTGTCCGTTTGAGTGTCTTTGAATTAAATTGTATTTTGCAATTTCATCTCTGGAAACACCGATTACTTTTGCATACTGGTAAATTTCCCGCCACTCCCAAGAATCGGCCATGTTGTACAGCACCCTGAGTCTTGAGTATTGAGCTTCCAACGATGACCCCGTTTGGAAAGGCTCTTTTTTAGAAGGCTGAGGTTTGATCCCTGCGAGAGGATTGTGAACAGGGATATTATCAACAGGTCG
>BBVC01000002.1 GCA_001192655.1 Caedimonas varicaedens | reverse complement strand
TATGTTGTTAGCTATATTACTATAAATATCCTGAAATCGTTTGAACCCTTCAGAGGGGGCGGGGAATACCTTAATCAAAATCCATTAATCATTTCAGGGAATGAAGAAACGAAAATTATCTTAATACACTACTGCTTTCATTCTAAAGTATACCCAGAGTATACCCTATTGTTTTTAGATAATCTTAAAAATAGCTAGAAGTATTGTATTTTCTGGTGCCGGATGTCGGATTCGAACCAACGACCTACTGATTACAAATCAGTTGCTCTACCAGCTGAGCTAATCCGGCCATACTTTCAAGAACTGAGAAGAGATACAAGAGTTGAGGTATGTTTTTTAAAACTCATTCTACCCTATTCTCTTCTTAAAACAGGCATCTTACCACTTTATGTATAAGAGAAGCTTTAGAAAAGAATTCTTTCAACTCTCCAGTCAATCAAAAGCGTTATAGACCATGGCATTCTAAAAGAAAAGAACTATTTTATGTGGCATGCGGATAGACGATAGAGAAAGTTAGAGAGTTTTTAAAACATGGATAAGATGCTCATTTTACTTATATTATATAGTTTTCCCCAAAAAACATTGAAGACACAGTGTCTGATTTAGGGTAAGATAAAATCATGTATTAATTCATTTTTTGTAAAAAGGAAAAATTTATGACAAAACGTTTTCTCATTATTTCTCTTCTGTCTTGCTTGACCTTTTCAAGTTTATCCTATGCAGAAGAGAAAAATGAAAGTAAAGAAACCCTCAAAATAAAGGAAAAAAAAGAAATGAGTGACGATAAATTATTAGGAAAATGGAATCAGCTGGTAGGGCATCTTAAAGAGAGTTGGGGAAACCTTACTGATCAGGATTTGGAAAAAGTAAAGGGTAAAAGAGATCAACTGATTGGTTTAATTCAGGAAAAATATGGTGAAACGAAAGAAATGATCGAAGAGAAAATTAATATTCTTCTGGATAAGTTGAATAAATAGAACGAAAACGTTCGGTTTTATTTAGAGTGAGAGAACATTGATCACTAGATCAATGTTCTCTCATATTACTTAAGCTTTTAATCGGTTATCATTACTGGCTTCTGGGCTATCACTCCTATATTTTCTCGGCCGTCTAACTGCCAAATTTGTGATTTGTAAGCGAGTGGCATGTCTAGTGTTGTTCTACCTTAAAGCCAGCTTCACACAAGAAAATTTAATGAAGTATTAATCCGTTAATAACTTCTTTCATTAAGTAACATATAAAAGAAAGAAGTTGCATGATTATTACAAAAAAGTTCCAGCACGACCAATCCGTACATCCCGATGAATGGCAATAGACATGAGAAGGCCGATCCCCATCATGACAGTCAACATGGCTGTTCCACCATAAGAAACGAGAGGAAGAGGGACGCCGACCACAGGAACTAACCTCATTACCATCGCCATATTAATAAAAACATACAGAAAAAGAAGTGTTGTCAAGCCCATTGCCAGTAATCGCCCATAGGAACTTCGGCTTGCCAGGGCGACTCGATAACCATAAATAATTAAACAAATATAGAGAAAGAGAAGGACTGCTCCCCCCAGTACGCCGAATTCTTCACAGTAAGTAGCAAAAATAAAGTCCGTCTGCTTTTCAGGAAGAAAATTAAGATGGCTTTGACTGCCAGATCGAAATCCTTTGCCCAGAAAGCCGCCTGATCCCAGGGCAATATTTGCCTGTAAAATATTATACCCGGCCCCCAGGCGATCTCGTTCCGGATCCAGAAAGGTAAAAATACGTTCTTTTTGATAATCATACATGAAGTGCCATAAAAGAGGGATGGCTGAAAGACTCGCGACGCAAATCAGCATCACCTTCCATAAACGGATACCTGCTACAAAAAAGATTGTTCCCCCTGCAAAGAGCAAAAGAATGGCTGTTCCTAGGTCAGGCTGGCGCATAACCAATAATGCAGGCACAATTGTCATTAGTGCGGGAACAATCAAATATCTTAGCTTTCGAATATCTTCCAAAGTCATTTCATGAAAATAGCGCCCCAAAGCCATCAGCAAAGTGATTTTGATCAGTTCGGAAGGCTGAATATTAAAAACGTATAAATCAATCCACCGCTGGGCGCCCATTCCAATACGACCTGCAATCTCTACGGCGAATAACATAACGAGAGAGACAATATAAAGAATGTAGGATTGTGTGAGCCAGACGCGCAAATCAATAACAGCAATAGCTATTAAAACAACAAGTCCTGCCAGGAATCGAATCATTTGCTTTTCTGTCCAGGGAAAAAAGTTTCCCCCTGCTGCTGAATAAAGAACCACAAAACCAATGCTGGCAATGAGGACGAGGATACCAATGATCCAACCATTCACTTGTCTTAATTTTTGAAAAGATGAAAAAGGAAATCGGATCAAGTTTTTTGCTCCTTTTGAACAGCCCATAAAATATCTCGTGCAATGGGAGTCGCCGTACGACCGCCTCCCCCCCCATGTTCCACCAAAACACAAGTAGCATAGAGGGGAGCATGAATAGGCGCATAACCTGCAAAAATGCTATGATCTCGTCGTTTCCATTCTATCTCTTCATTTTTCAGGACACGTGTTTGGCGCTCAAACTTTGAAATTCTCCTGACCTGGCTGGTGGCTGTTTTCCCTCCTATTTTATGGAGAGGCTCTTCGATTCGTGAAGCATAAGCCGACCCCCAGGGATCATTGACACACGCATCCATTCCTTTTTTTAAAACTTCCAAATTTCCAGGATTAAGGGAAAGTCCGCTAAAATGAACAGCATCCCTGTTATTTTGATAAAGAAGGGTGGGAATGACAGCTGTTCCTGTTAAGACGCGCGCCATCAACATTGTCATTTGCAGGGGAGTACTGAGCATTGCTCCTTGACCAATACTGGCGTTGATCGTGTCGCCAATTGTCCAAGATTGATTCAACTTCATTTTTTTCCAGGAACGAGTTGCAACAAGCCCTTTTTTCTCATTGGGTAATTCAATTCCTGTTTTTTCTCCCAAACCCATTTTAAAAGCCATGTCGGCAATGCAATCTATCCCTATAAGAGGAGCTAATTCATAAAAATATGTATCACAGGACATTTGCAAGGCGCGCACCATATCCACACGACCGTGTCCTGTTCTGTGTACACAATGGAAACGATGCGTTCCCACGTCAACAAACCCCTTGCAAAAAGATTCACGGGACGGTGAGATTTTTCCTGTTTCAAGAGCCGCCAGAGCCACAACAAGCTTAAAAATAGAGCCAGGCGGATAAACTCCCTGAATGGCTTTGTTAGTGAGAGGAGTGTATAGACTATTATTGAGGGTATTCCAGTCTTCATGCCCGATCCCATTGACAAAAAGATTAGAATCAAAACTCGGCGTGGAAATGCAGCTTAGAACTTCTCCTGTTTTAATATTCATGACGACAGCTGCCCCGCTTTTTTCTTCAGATAATCTTTGAAAGGCGGCTTTTTGCAATTCTGCATTCAAGCTGAGATTAAGTATAGATCCTGATGTACTTTCAATTTTTCTGAGATGACGCACAACGCGCCGATGGGCATTTACTTCAATCTCTCGGTATCCTGCTTTGCCCTGTAATCGACATTCATATTGTTGTTCAAGACCTGTTCGTCCAATTCGGTAATCTGGGAGATTCGCCAATTCCTCTGACACATCGTCATGATCAGAAGGCGCTTGCACAAACCCGATCAAATGAGCAAATTCAGAAGCCAGCGGATAATGGCGCTTATATCCCATTTCTACATTTATACCATTCAGTTCTGGCCGATTGACCTGTATCTTGCAAACTTCGTCCCAATTCAGGTTATTTTTTAATATAAAAGGCTTGAATTTGGGCGTTTGTTTGATTTCAGTCTGAAGGGTCTCGATAGATTTGGGGGAAAGACTAATGAACTGATCTATTCTTCTGAGAGTTTCTTCAAGGTTGCTCACTTGTTCAAGCGTTAATGTTAAACAATAGTTCGTCGTATTATTTGCAAGCTCAAGTCCTATCCGGTCGACGATCAAACCTCGCTGAGGGAGAATGATTTGTAATTTGATGCGGTTGCCATTAGCCAGTGTCTGATAATGGGGAGATCGAACAAGTCCAAGGTATCCAAGACGTCCCATAAGCAATGCTGTAAGCACTCCTTTCACGCCACCCATTACAATTGCCCTGCGTGTAAATAATGTGCGCGTATCCTGAGAAGTTGTTTGTCTCTTCATCGCTTATGAGGATTTTCGATGAACGTAGAGACAAACTATTGCAACAAAGGGATAGCTCAAAAGAGAGGTAAGCCCCTCAAGCATCATACTTTCAGAATAAAGGGGACGTTGTAAAGCCCAAATGACACACTCTTTTAGAATAAAAGTAACCGAATAAAGGATGAAAAAACCAAACCATCCCATCAAAAATGACCTTTTAAAAAGATATTTGCGATGGGCAATTGTAAGAATCCAGAAAAGCAAATTTAAACATCCAAAAAGTCCCAATGGAGTTCCAAAAAGACCATCCTGTAAAAGCCCTGATCCAAAAATAACCCAGAGAGAGATCTTTTCTGGACAATATACAGCCCAGAAATAAAGGGCACCTATTCCCAGATTGGGCAGGAAAAGATGGGTAAGGGGTAAAAAAAGAAAGGGAACTAAACTCATCAGAAAAATAAAAAAATTAGGAGCAATCGCTCTAAAAGTTTTTTGCGTCAGTAAATCAGTCATCAACAGGCTCTTCATAAGGCTTGACCACCTGAACATATTCAAGCTGCATCATGTCAATCATGGACTGAACAAGGATTTCATGAGGAGTCACCTCGACAACGCGGCCAACGACAAAGCCTGTTGGGAAAACGCCACCCTGACCAGAAGAAAAAACGTATTCTCCTTTTGCTACTTTTGGCCTTTGTTCTCCTTCTTTTAAAGAGTGTACGGCATTGCCTGTCGAAGAGATTAAAGTTTTTTCAACAACCCTGATTCTCATGAGAGATGAATTATCACCTGAAAGAATGCCCTGAACTCCTGATTTTTCCAGAACAATCGGAATATGAGATTGCGGATCTGTAATAAGAAGGACGCGGCAGGAATAGTTGCCTACTTCAATGATGCGCCCCAGAATCTGACGGTCAACGAGGACAGCGCTTTTTACCTGAATTCCTTCTTTTTTCCCACTTCCCAACAGCACGTTGTGTTGATAAGGCGACTTTGCGGCTCCTATCACGCGGACAGATGAAAATTCCGGCTCTATTTCCTTAATAACTTTTAATTTGTTCCGCAAGCGATTGTTTTCAGCAGCCAGTGCAAGTGTAAGAGAATGTTGTGCGCGTAAAGTCCGATTTTCATCTCTTAACTTTTTGTTTTTTTCGTAAACGTCAAAGTGAGAAACAAGAGAGGCTGTCAAGAAACTTCCTGTCTGAGCAGGCCAACGACACAAGTCTGTAATAAAAGCCGTGGCATCTAAAAGAGCAGACCTACTTTTGGTTTGAAGATGTGCATCGAAATATGTCAGAAGCGACAAGAGGAAAGCGCTCATAAAAAACAGGCTTATCTTTAGGCGAGGCCAAAGATAGTTGACAGTTTGCGGTCGTTTTACGGCTGATAAGATCATCCAGGGCTTCATGAGGGATTCCTATTTTTGATCTTTGACTTTCATCCAATCAGTACATATTGATAAGCACATTTCTCATCGTATGAATTTGTTCGAGCGCTTGTCCTGTTCCCAAAGCCACGCAGGATAGAGGATCATCTGCAATAGAGACCGGCAAACCTGTGGCTTTCCGCAAAACATCATCAAGGTTAGAAAGAAGTGCACCACCACCTGTTAAAACAATTCCTTTGTCCACAATATCGGCTGAAAGTTCAGGAGCTGTATTTTCAAGTGCAACTTTTACCGCTTGGATAATACCTGCCACAGGTTCGGCTAAACTTTCAGCGATTTGTCGTTCGTCAATAATGATTTCTTTGGGAATACCATTGACCAAATCCCGTCCCTTGATACGGAAAGTCCGCCCGCAATTAAGTTCTGGCGCCTGGGCAGAGCCAATTTCTTTTTTTATATTCTCAGCAGTCCCTTCACCAATCCAAAGATTATGATTGCGGCGAATATAATTGATAATGGCTTCATCCATTGTATCTCCGCCAACACGCACTGAACGGGCATAAACAATACCGCCAAGACACAGAACAGCAACTTCTGTTGTCCCCCCCCCGATATCAACAACCATTGTTCCTGTCGCTTCTGTTACAGGAAGTCCAGCACCGATGGCTGCTGCCATGGGTTCTTCGATCAGAAAAACTTTTCCTGCACCCGCGCTTTCTGCAGATTCCTGAATAGCGCGTTTTTCAACGGCTGTTGCGCCTGAGGGAACACAAATAATTATTTGAGGACTGACAAAGCTGCGGCGATTATGCACTTTATGAATGAAATGTTTGATCATCTCTTCAGCGACTTCGAAATCAGCAATGACACCTTCCCGTAGGGGTCGAATGGCCTGTATATTCCCCGGTGTACGCCCAACCATTTGTTTGGCCTCGTTCCCGACGGCCAAAACCTGACTTTTCCCCTTAACGATCGCTCTGGCGACGACAGACGGTTCGTTAAGGACAATACCTTTTCCTTTGACATATACCAGCGTATTGGCTGTGCCCAAGTCGATGGCCATATCGGATGACATCATCTCGAGGAGTTTTTTAAACATGCGGGCCCTCATAAGCTTATGAAATATTGTAAAATAATTCTCACAGATCTTGCACAGATCAAAAAATAATCTAAATGTGAATCTCTAGTAATTAAACTCTTTTATCACTGATTGAACGTATCGGAAAGTGTCTTCGCAATAAAAATCATCAATTCGATAAGGAGTCGCTAATTGATGACGAAACCAGGTTTGTTGGCGTTTGATATAATTATGGGTTATTTTCCTGGTTTTTTCTAGAGCTTTTTCCAATGTGATCAAACCTTCCAGGTAATCAGCCAGTTGTAGTGCGCCCAACGCCTTAAACACAGGTGCCGACCGGGGGATTTTTTTATCAAGCAATGATTTGACTTCTGCCAATGCCCCCTGTTCAATCATTTTATTCAGTCTTGAATCTGCTTTTTGCAGCAGCTTTTCACGGGGCGGGTTAAGATATACAGACAGAAAAGTATATTCAGGGGCATATAAAACTCTTGGGGATGCTTGCCAAACGGAAAGGGGCTTCCCTGTAAAGTGATAGACTTCCCAGGCACGCATGATCCGTTGTTGATCCTGGACTTGCAAGCGTTTTGCAATATCCGGGTCAAAACCTTCAACTTCCCTGAAAAGATTTTTTAAGCCGATTTCATGACATCGTGCGATGGTTTTATCCCGTATTTCTTTGGGGATGGGGGGAGTAGGGACAAGTCCTTCCATCAGGGCTTTTAAATAAAAGCCCGTTCCCCCTGTAATAAGAGGCAGTTTCCTGTTTTGGCAACATTCTTGCAATATATCTCTGGCCATCTCGCACCACAATGCGGCGGTACAATTTTTTTCTCCTGGTAATATGCCATAGAGGCGATGAGTTGCCTTGCAAAAATCATCAGGTGTCGGTTGGGCGCTGAGAATAGACAGATTCTCATAAAGTTGGACACTGTCTGCATTAATGATCACACCATTAAAGGCCTGTGCAAGTTCAAGAGCAAGATGTGATTTCCCTGATGCGGTAGGTCCAGCAATAACAATTGCCACAGCTTTTTGAAGGATTGCCATTTGCAAGAACTCGCCCTATAACTAAGCCATTAAATACGGAATTTATGTTTTATGAGACTCTATATCTCAAAATTATCGTTGCTTGACAGCGTTCTCCTTATACTTCTTTTCTTTCTTTATTACTATGATCTTGGAAGCTATGGACTTTTGAATAATAATGAGGGGCTGTATGCAGAAATTCCGCGAGAAATGCTTGAAAGCGGACAATACATCATCCCATATTTAAATGGTGTTCCCTATATTGAAAAGCCGCCTCTTCTTTATTGGCTTATTGCTCTTGTCTATAAGATTGGAGGTGTCTCTGAGACAACCGCCCGCTTAATTCCTGCTACAGCGGGTGTGGCATTGTCTCTAGTGACTTATTTTTTTGCCCGAGCAATGGGATCTCTTGTAACGGCGCGTTTAAGTCTTCTGGTTCTCTTAACAATGGGGGGACTGGTTATTTTCTCCCGTATGGTGTTTTTTGATGTTCTTCTGACGCTCTTTTTATCAGCTTCTCTTTTCTCATTTTTTATGTGGTATAAAACGCACCATAAAGTGAGCCTGAGATTTTTTTATCTTTTTCTTGCTCTGGCTGTTATGACAAAAGGGATTGTGGCGCTGGGACTCGTTGGTCTGGTCACCCTTCTTGTTTTGATTTTGACAGGGAGCTTGCAAGAACGTCTTAGAACATTCCTAGATTGCTGGGGGATTCTTCTTTTCCTGGCAGTTGTCCTTCCCTGGCATATAGCGGCGAGCTTTCAGGAAAAAGAATTTATCCACTTTTATTTTATCAATGAACATTTCCTGAGATTTTTGGGACGTCGCATTCCCAAAGATTATTATCATGGTCCGTGGTATTATTATTTTCCACGTCTCTTCCTAACGGCTCTGCCCTGGAGTTTTACGCTTCCCCTTATTTTCAAAAGATCTTCTCACGATAAATCCCTGCTGATTTTTTTATGGGTGTGGGTTCTTGTTTTCTTTGGTTTTTTCAGCGTGTCCCAGGCCAAGGCGAATTATTATCTTGTGACTATATTTCCGCCTCTTGCCCTGCTTTTTGCCCACAAACTGGAAGCTTTTTCTGAAGTAGAAAGTCTTAAGAAAATACGGCAAGCAGTTGCTTTATTTCTTGCAATTTTCCTTCCTGCTGCAGGACTGATTTCCTTTTACAGGGTTTCTTTTCTACCGAGTAAACTTCGGCCGTTTGTGGCAGGGATGCCAGATGTTTTCTTTTGGATTTGGCTGGGGTGTTCCGTTATGATGATATATAGCCTGAAATTTTTCAAACATCTGCGCTTTTGGCCTGAAAGCCTTACAGCTTTTCAAATGGTTCCTTTTTTATTGATCAGTCTTGTGATGGCTCAACAGGTTGAACCGCTTTTCTCGGCACGGAAAATAATGCAACAGCTTCCTTCTGAAAATTTGCCTTTGGTTTTATATAGGGACTTTGAGAAAATGTCCTCTGTACGCTTTTATGCCAAGAAAAATGTTCCTATCGTGGAAAGTCTCAGTAATGATTTATATTTTGGCCTTCGTACACAACAGGGAGCATTGCTGAATCTTTCATCTGAACAATTTCAGCAGCTTTTATCTCACCAAGGAGCTTATATAGTTGTTTTTCATGAGCAAAAACATAATTTTGAAGAAGCGTATCCTGCAGTCTGTCTGATCCATCAGGAAAAGCTCATTTATTTATACAAGTGTCCAAAGACCGAATAAAGCGAAAATGCTTCTTTCGTTGTCGGGAGAAATTCATATGATCCAATATCGCCCTCATCACTTTCTGTGTACTTTAGGATTTCAGAGGAAAGGTTATTCTCCTCAATTTATTGATAATTTTCAGCAGATTTCTGATATCTTGAACAGTCGCGAGGGAGATGGCATCCCTATTCAAGTCGTCCAACAGACAGATAGTATTTGTGGCCCCTGTCCTCATAAACGCGGCGCTTTATGCAAGGATCAGGAGAAAATAGCTGTCCTGGATGTACGGCATCAAGAGGTGCTTTCCCTGCACACAGGACAAGTTTTGACATGGGGTGAAGCCAAAGAAAAGATAAAGACGTCAATTTCTTACGATAAGTTTCAAGAAATTTGTGAAGGCTGTTCCTGGCGTGATCTGGGGTATTGCGCTCAGGCGCTTAAGGAATTACAGTCAGAAAATGTTGATCTTCTTCCTTAAATAAGTGATTTAGGGTATCAGATTTGGTATAATCATTTTGTTTCACAAGCAGAGAACTTATATCCCGTGACTATTTCTTCTCATCAAAGTACAGCTATTTATCGAGATCCCCGTATTTTTGGGATTTTCTTTTTGGGTTTTTCAAGCGGGTTGCCTTTTTTATTAACACTGGCGACTCTCCATGTATGGCTTTCAGAGGCGGGCGCCCACAAAACGGTTATTGGTTTTTTTGTCCTTATTACGTTGCCCTATACTCTTAAATTTCTTTGGGCTCCTTTCATTGATCATTTACCTTTTCCTTTTCTGACAAAAATTTTTGGCAGGCGCAAAGGCTGGCTTTTGGGCAGTCAACTTTGTTTAATTTTTGCTCTACTTTTGTTGGGGACAACCAATCCCCATACTCATATTTTCATGACAGCCCTTGCAGGGGTTCTGGTCGCTTTATGTTCGGCAACCCAGGATATTGTTTTTGAAGCTTATCGTGTTGAAGTTTTGGATGCTCATGAAATTGGTCCCGGTGCCGGAGCTTCTATGCTGGGTTATCGATTTGGCATGTGGGTTTCCGGGGCGGGCGCGCTTTATCTTGCTTCCTACTTTAGCTGGTTCGTGACGTATGCTTTTATGGCAGCATGCGTCAGCGTAGGAATTATAACAACACTTTTAAGTCCTGAACCCCAGAACTCCTATAATCTCCAGAGCTCTGCTTCTTCAAGAGGGTATTCTCATCTTCTGTCAAAAATACGCCTCTCGCTTCTCAGTTTTCTAAAGCAGGAAAATTGGCAAATTATTGTTTTATACATTTTTTGTTATAAAATTGGCGACACGATTCTGAACGTCATGACAGCTCCTTTTCTTTTGGAGACAGGCTTCAGCAAAATTGAAATTGCGCATGTCGCCAAATCTTTTGGTATTGGTGCTGTGATTCTGGGTGGGTTTATGGGCAGCCTTATGCTGACGCGCAAGCCTCTGATTGATACACTGATTATTTGTTCCCTTCTCCAGATTTTCTCTTGCCTGATGTTTGCTCTTCAAGCTCATATGGGTCATGATTTATGGATGCTTTTTGCAACAATTGGTATAGAAAATTTTACGTGTGGAATGGGAACGGCATCTTTTATTGCGTATCTCTCCAATCTGTGTCGCATGCCTTTTACAGCGACCCATTATGCTCTTCTCTCGTCGATTGGTTCTCTTGCCCGCGTATCGTTTTCTTCTCTCGCTGGGTGGAGTGCTGATCGACTGGAGTGGGTGGATTTTTATTTACTGACAGCCTGTGCCTGCGTTCCCTGCTTTTTAGTGCTGGTGTTTTTCTCTCATCACTTCGAATATCGCACGTCTCTCCCTTTCATGTTTGGGGCAAAGCGAGCCTGACTCCTGAGAAAATAAACAGCAGAGATAATTTATAAAAGCAACTTACAGGAGGGTAATAAATATTCTTGTGAAGCATAAAATCATTGATCTCTTTCGAGCGAAGAAAAAAAGGGACGAAATTGTTCTAGAGCATACTTAATAGTTTATGCACCTACCAACTCGTCCCCCCTCTTGTGCAGTTTCTCATACTGAGGTTTCCAGAAGAAACCCGAATCCTGCGCATTACATTCAGGAAGAACTTAGGCAGCGCATTGCCAGGCCCATTCTGTTTTCGTATCTTTTACCCATTTATTTTTACGAACCTTGTTCCATACAAATTGTTCGATTTCATCTGCACTTTTTGCAGGAACCCAAACTTTACAATCCCATTCACCTGTTGTAGACCAGACTTTGAGATTAGATGCTCCCCATTCTTTCCAAGCGTCTTGTGGAGCGCCTGTGTTCCAACGAACCCATATCCATGCTCCTTGTTCTTTCCATTCACTCATTTTCATCTCCCTGTTATAGTTTTATAAGGTTACAAGCTTCTACTCTAAGCCTGTAATATGGAATTATGACGTGAATTAGCTTATAATGCAAGATGTCACGAATATAGAGTAAAAAATCTTTCAAACAAATTCTTTAGAAAAGTTGTTATAATCGCCGAATGTGTTTATATAAGAAAATTATGTATTCCAAAGGTAAGAATAATGATTGTTGTCACGGGGGGAGCAGGTTTTATCGGTTCAAATCTGGTCGCCAGGCTTGAAGAAAATCGATTGGGTCCGGTTTTTGTTTGTGACGTTCTGGGGACTGACGAGCGGTGGCAGAATCTCAAGCGGCGTTCCATTGCTGATCTGATTGCGCCTCAAGATTTTCAGGCTTTTCTCGAACGTCACGGGCGCAATATTAAAATCATTTATCATATGGGCGCCAATAGCTCGACCACTGAAACAGACGCCGATTTGATCATGTCCATGAACTTTAAATTCTCCATGATGCTTTTTGAAGCGTGTGTTTTGAATAATATCCGCCTGGTTTATGCTTCTTCTGCGGCTACTTACGGAGATGGATCTGCAGGCTTTGAAGATGGAGATGATGAAACGACGCTTGCAAAATTGATCCCTCTTAATGTGTATGGCTGGAGCAAGCATCTCTTTGATCGGCGTGTTGCGGTAGCCGTTAAGGCTGGATCAGGATTTCCACCGCAATGCGCGGGCTTGAAATTTTTCAATGTCTATGGCCCCAATGAATATCACAAAGCAGGCATGCGTAGTGTGGTCATTCAGATTTTCAACCAGATTTCTCAGGGGCAATCGGCACGTCTCTTCAAATCCTACCGTGAGCCGTTTGGGGATGGAGAGCAATCGCGCGACTTTATCTGGGTTGATGATTGTGTTGATGTTATGCTATGGCTTTACAATCATCCTCATATCAGTGGTTTGTTCAACCTGGGAACAGGGAAAGCGCGCAGTTTTTATGATCTGGCGGTAAGTGTTTTTAAAGCTTTGGGAAAAGAGCCTTCCATTGAATTTATTGATATGCCTCTTTCCTTACGGGAGAAATATCAATATTTTACACAAGCAAATATGAGCCGTCTTCATAAAGCGGGATATACCGCTTCCTTTACCTCATTGGAAGAAGGGGCGTGTCAATATGTACAAAATTATCTTCTAAAGCCTGATCCCTATAGGTAAATTTAACGATGTTTGTCTTTCTCTTCCCTTCCTTCAATCCCGTTGCCCTTGATCTGGGTTTCCTTAAAATTCATTGGTACGGTATTTCATATGCTGTTGGGATTCTTTTGGCGTGGCGATATTGTCTCTGGCAGATAAGAAGGAAGCCGTTTGGCATATCTGAAAAGGCATTGAGTGATTATATTCCGTGGGCTATTTTTGGGATCATTCTAGGGGGGCGTCTTGGCATTGCTCTCTTTTACAACTTTGATTATTATTCCCGGCATCTTCTTGAAATTTTTTATATCTGGCGACCAGGAATGGCTTTTCATGGCGGTCTTCTTGGCGTCATTCTGGCGACGCTTTGGTATTGTCACCGTAAAAAACTTCCCTTGCTGGAATTGGGTGACCTTATTGCAACAGCTGTGCCCATTGGCCTATTTTTCGGACGCTGTGCCAATTTCATTAATGGGGAGCTATGGGGGCGTCCTGCAACTGTTTCCTGGGGCGTCGTTTTTCCAAAGGTAGATTCTCTGCTGCGGCATCCCAGTCAGCTTTATGAAGCTTTTCTTGAAGGAATTGTACTTTTTATGGTTCTGCATCTCATTGCAACCTATACGGATGTACGTCGCCAGAGACAGGGTTTACTTTGTGGAATATTTTTTATAGGTTATGGGTGCGCGCGCATCTTTGTTGAGTGTTTTCGGGAACCAGATGCTCAAATTGGTTATCTGATAGGTGGCACGACATTGGGGCAATGGCTCTCTTTGCCTCTTGTCTTGTTCGGTATTATCCTTATTTTTATCTCCTTTTTTTATAAACGGACTTCTTCTCGTGACCCTCTGTAAAGAGTACATTTGCCATCTCATCAGGAAAGAAGGTTTTATCAGCATCGCCGAGTTTATGGCAGCCGCTCTCTACCATCCTGAATTTGGGTACTATATGCAGCGTCAGCCCTTGGGCAGCAACGCTGATTTTATCACATCTCCTGAAATCAGTCTTCTTTTTGGTGAGACCCTTTGCTTTTGGGCTGTTGAGCATTATTATCGTCTTCATCAACCCAAAAAAATAGCGTTGGTAGAATTGGGGCCAGGGCGTGGCATTTTAATGTCTGACTTTCTTCGTACGGCACAACTCTTGCCTGATTTTTTTGATGCGCTTGACATCCACCTGATGGAGACGAGTCCCAAGCTGCAGGCAACTCAACAATATATTATCCATCATCCCAGAGTGTTTTGGCATGAAGAGATCGCAGAACTGCTTGAGGCTATTCATTCGCTTCCTGTCCTTATCATTGCCAATGAATTTTTTGATGCGCTTCCTGTGCGGCAATTTCAAAAAACATCCCAGGGATGGGCTGAGCGGGGCGTTATTATTTCTGAAGATCATACGCTGTCCTTTGGTATCAGGGATATTGAGGTATCAAACTTTTCTTTTCCTCTCGTAAAGACGGATGCGATAATCGAGTATTGTCCGTTGGCGGAAGATATGATGAGGAAGCTTGTTCATCATCTTAACCAGGTTTCAGGAGCGTTTGTTTCGATGGATTATGGGTATGTTGAGGGCTATGGAGATACCTTGCAGGCCGTATCCCGTCATCGCTATGTTCCTGTATTGGAAAATCCGGGCGCAGTGGACATAACGGCACATGTCAACTTTCGGGTCTTAAAGGAAATTGCAGGCGAGAATGCGGGAATTGCAACGCAATCTGAATTTTTGATGAAGCATGGAATTGTCAAGCTGGCTCAAGCCCACGCTCATAAGGCAACAGAGGCAGATAAAAATCAGCTTGCGCTTCAACTTTATAAATTAACCTCTTCCCAACAAATGGGGACTCTTTTTAAAGCATTGGAAGTGATAGCTTGATTTTTTTCTAGGCTTTTAGAGACTCGTTAAATGAGTAAGATCAGAACGTACATCGAAAATGTTTTTTGTTTTAGTTATTTGACAAAGATCGAAATCATTATTATTTTGAAGAGGATAGTGGATATTCAACCCTGAAAATAAGGTGTAACATGGTTCGATACTTCTCTTTATTTCTTTTAAGTTCTTTATTTTTTCCTCTCTCATTGTTTGCTACAGATCCATCTTTCTCAGAAGATGATGATGGATATGGAGGATACAGCAGATTTATAGCGCCTTCTCTTTCTCCTGTGCAAGAAAATGCTATCAAAGAGCATATTTTCGGAATCAGTTTTTCTCAAATGGTTAAGGCTTTTCAAAAACGGAAACTGCTTATGATCAACAACGAAGAATATGTGCCCCTTCAAAAAGAGCCGCTACTAAAGTCAGCCCTCTATAAGGAGCCTGTGAGAACAAACCCTTGTTATATGGGTGGACTGGGCCCGTATTTACTGGAGGAAAAAGATGTGAAAAATATCCCACAGGGCGTTACATGGTTTTCATACTTTTTTGCAACGGCTGAACACGACAGTCGAGCTTACATTACAGTACGATACACAGCCAATAATAATCCGCATTGGGGAAATATTTCGGATCATCCTGTGCCATTTAATGACCCAGTGAACCATTACTGGCATACTGAAGGTAACATGAATTCGATAATGCCGATTCGCACGGTAAATTTCCTTTTAAAGAAATTATAAAAGAGGTTTTCATGTAAATGAAACCTTCTCTCTAGCAAAGTGTGGAATCTTTTAGACAAATAGCTGAGATCTGGTTACCAAACACGGGCTCTTGCCGATGATAAGCGCGACGGCAGCTAAAAAAATTCTCTTCTTCAGCGTATGTATTCTTCTCAAGGGCGTCGATCTTTCTCAAGCCAGCAGTTTGTAATTGATTTTTGACCAGTCCTGGTAGATCAAGCCAATAGTGATTGATATGGCTGCTGGGCTTGAAAAATGTTGCCCATGACGGTTTTTTTTCTTTAAAGGGAAAGTATACATCTTCTCCCACTTCATAGTTTTTCTGATGAATACAGGGACCAATGACGGCGAGGATATTTTGGGGTTCTGAACCCCGTTCTTTCATAACCTTGATTGTTTCATAAACGATATTCAGCAAGACGCCTTTCCACCCTGCGTGGATAGCTGCACATATGTGAGAGACAGGATCATAGAGTAAAATAGGGACACAATCCGCTGTGCGAATACCCAAGATCAATTGAGGCTGTCGGGTCACAAGCGCATCTGCTTCAATAAGTTGAGAAGTAGAAGGCGCCTTGTCAAGCCAAAGCACAGTTTTTCCATGAACTTGTCGTACCAGCGCCAAATGATCAGAAGTCAGACCAAACCACCCACTGATGCGGTTATAATTTTCTTGCAAGTTTTCTTTTTGTTCGGGTGGAAGATCGCGTGTATTCAGTGAAGCCAAAAGTCCCTGAGAAACGCCTCCCTGTCGCGAGAAAAAACCATGTTGCAGGGAGTGTTGCCCAAGAAGAAGGGAAGATTGAAAAGGGTGGAGCAGATGAGCGTTTGCTGATTTTTTATGATGTTGCATGGAAATACCTCTATTTTTTGGTTGTACCTTTTTCAATTTTTTCTCAAACAATCTTCTCAAAAAAAGAAAAGAATCTGAAAAAGAAAAATTCTGTATTCGTCAATAGAATATTTAGCTTATTTTATAAGTTTCTTTCTTGTATTCTACGTATTTTTCTCGTACCAAAGATACGATAATACCCGTTGACAGAGAAGAGAGGATTAAAAGATGCGACGCCCCCTCATTATCGATTGTGATCCTGGCGCAGATGATGCTGTTTTGATTCTGATGGCGCTGGCCTCCCCCCAGGACTTTGATGTGCTGGGCATTACAACAGTATCAGGCAACGCTCCCATTCACTGGATCAACAAGAATGCCTTAAAGATCCTTGAACTATCAAAACGTACGGATGTTAAAGTTTTTGGGGGATGTGGGCGTCCCATTTTGCGCAAACCTGTTTATGCGGCACATGTTCATGGAGAAAGCGGTATTGATGGCGCCTCGTTGCCCGAACCTGAAAGTTCAATCCAACCCCAGCACGCAGTGGATTTTATTATTGAGACTCTTCTGCATTCTGCACAGAAAGTTACGCTTTCTGTCAGTGGCCCCATGACCAATATTGCCCTTGCCTTGATCAAGGAACCTGATATTGCAAAAAATATTGAGGAAATCATTTTTATGGGTGGGTCGACCAATGGCGGCAATATTACGGCGGCGGCTGAATTCAATTTCTATGTTGATCCTCACGCCGCTTATATCGTGGTGTCCAGCGGTATTCCCATGAGGATGATTGGATTGAATGTAACCCATCAATTGGTAACTTCTGAAGAACGTTTGAGAAAGCTCAATTCAATGGGTAATGAGGTGGGGCGCCAGGTCGCCGGGATGTTGACGCATGGCGTGGACAGTGATATCACGCGTCTTGGGCTTTTGGGACGTTCTGTTCATGATGCTTGTATTGCTGCTTATATGCTTCGTCCTGATCTTTTTACCTTCAAGAAGATGAACGTTATAGTTGACCATTCTAATGAAGCCAGTATAGGGGCGTCTATTGTTAATGAATATCCTGCCCACATTCAGGATCACTGGATATGGGTGGCGGATACCATTCGGGCGGATCAGGCGTTTGATCTGATTATTGATTTGATGAGAACCTATAGGGATTAATAAAGGGCAGGAAGGTTATCCTGCCTCTTCATATAATCAAAGGTAAGCCTTATTGAGTCTCGTGTTCGATCAATTTGTTTTTAGCAGGCGACGCTTTTTTGGAAATCTGAATGGTGCGTGGCTTCATGGCTTCGGGAATTTCTCGGTGGAGCGTAATGCGCAAAAGCCCATTTTCCAAGGAAGCATTGCCGATCTTAATAAAATCTGCCAGCTGGAATTGCCGTTCGAAAGCGCGTCGCGCGATTCCCCGATACAAATACTGAACATCTTCGTCATCGGGATGGGCTTTGCCTGCCACCACCAGAACATTATCCTGGACGGTAATAGTCATCATCTCTTCATTAAACCCGGCCACTGCCATAGTCAGGCGATAAGTTTCCTCATCTAACTTTTCGATGTTGTAGGGTGGATAAGAGGACGATGACGATTCCTCAGACCTCAGGGAAGTGTCCATCAGTCTCATCAATCGATCAAAGCCAATACTGGAACGAAATAAGGGTGTTAAATCATAACTTCTCATGACCCAATTCTCCTATGAGCAATAAGGTTAACTGTCTGCATACGCCAGACAAAAAAAGTTGACCCCATATAGGCGATCAACTTTTTTATTATACCCTATTCTCTAAAAATTTCAAGAAAAGGGAAGGGAGACAGGGTCATTAAAGGAAGAGCAGTTTCACGAATGGAAATCACTTACATTGTTTCAATGGTCTCTGGTCCTATTCCAGCCTCTATCAGCAAGTTTTCAATCCGATTCCACCAATGCTCTGTATTTGGCGGAAGAAAGAGCGCTCTATCGCTGTGCAAATTATGAATAGAAGTTGAATTCCATTTCCCTTTATGTTTGGGGTTCAACGAGGGTATAGCAAGATTAATATTACTTTTGCCACCAGGAGCGATGATGCCATTGCATTCGCTAATAAGTTTGTACATATCTTTAAGGGGCACTTTGTCATTAAATTCACCCTTATGCAAAGGTTGGTCTCGCAATTTTCTTATTTTCACCATAACATCCCAAGAACTTCTTTTTACAAGAATTTTTTTGACGTCGTTCTTTTCTGCTTCTAGAGCCTCATTTTTATTTGTCATTTTTTGCTTGAGGGTTATCTTTTTTTTGTTATTTTTTATAGGGTATTGAGGAGTGCTATCGTTGACTTCTTCAAGGATTATTATTTCCTCTTGCGGAGAAACAGAAGGAAGTGGTTCTTGAACGGCGGATTCTGCAGCCTTTTCTTCAGGAAGAAGACCAAGAAGTTTATCAGCTGTTTCTCTTATTTCTTTATCAGCAGAGTGAGAAACGTGTTGCTCTTCTGGCGTTAAACCTAAGGGCTCTCTTAGAAGGGGGGGAAAAGTTAGTTCTTCTTTAGGTTTTGGATTTTGAATTGCTTCGTCAGGCTGTGATGCTTTTGACGATAGTTCGGCTCTATTACCTAAACTCTTTTTGGTATTATTCTTCTGATTCTTTCCGGATGCGACGTTTTTCTTCTTTCCACGATTCTGGCCAGATTTTTTTTGCTTTAAAAGCTCAGGAGGAAGCCAAACGTTTCTACTCTCTTTTTTTTCCTGCTTCGACAGCACTTTAAGAGCTACTTCAGAAGTCTCTGTAATCTCTGTAAAAGGTTGAATAAGATGCTGCTGAATAAAATCCAAAAGAACCAACTTTGTTGCTGAATTTTGTGGGTCAACGAACTTAAAAGCTACTACTGCTTTTTTATTTGTTGCTTTTATTTTGTCAATGGCTTCTTTTATTTTTCTTGCTTTTGCAAGGTTAGACCCATTTCCCTTAAGGATTTGTTCAATGCTCGTGTTGAGGGTCTCCATAATAGTTTTAAATCCTAGGTTATACAATACCATAAGAGAATCGGGATTGGCTTGAAGACTCTCCTGAAACCCAGATGAAAAGTAATCAGCTTCTGCTTTTAAAAGAGCGCGACTTATGGCCACCGCATCAGAGAAGGTTTTAGGCTGAGGAAGGCTAAAGAGCCGGTCTTCCAGAATTTCGAGAGAAGTTTTGGGTGAAACAACAGGACGATGAAGAGAAACAGGTTCTTCTAAAGTTTCTCTCATCGTAAGAGCAGTCTCTGAAGCATAAAGAGAGTTTAATATACAAAAGAGTAGATTTGAAGCCGAAAATATGTATTGTTTTTTCATAAAAACCCCTATCAAAAATTAACCTATTTGTCAATTTTTATGCTTTTACTATAAAACAATACATAAACAAAATATTTTTATTTTAAATAAATTAAATTAAAATTTTATTTAAAAAGAAAGATTGGTTTTTTCTTGCATAGAACAGCGTATTTTTTTCCACTTCTTGACGGCGTCATATTCTTTTTTTGATTGATGGTGCTTTATTCTATATAAAATGTAACCATAGTTACATCCGTTTATAAACTCCTCTACATCGTAACGAGAAAGTTTCAGACATATCTCAAAAGCGTTTGGAAGTTTAAAGTCTTGATTATCCTCCATTAACTCCTTTAAAGGGTTATAAACTTCTTCGGTATAAAGCTCTTCAGCCTCTGGTATTTCTTTATTCATCCCATAGCGAGCCGCTTTAATTCTAAACTTGAGAGGATTATTTTCATCACGAATAAAGGCAATAATTTCATCGTTTGAAAACCTTTTCTTTCCTTCATTTATGGCGATATCCTGAACAAGAAAAGGAGTTTTTGTAATAAAGTCTCCGAATTCCTCTGTTTGTTTATCGCTTGCTTTTACGGCAAAAGTAATGAACAGCAAGATAAAAACGTAAAAAACTTTTTTTCGCATAAAAGTAACCTTTCATTGTCTAAGAGGAAAATCAATTCACCCTATTTTATATTAATTTTTAATTTCAGGATAGTCAAAATCTTGAAAATAAATCTCATTTTTTGCGAGAAGGGGTCAAAGATAACAGCATATTCTTTTCATAGTTAACCCAATTTTTTATACTTGATTTTTGATTTGTGGGTGGTTTATGATTCTTACCAACAGGTTAGGGGATTCTTAAAAAATCCTTTGGTCTGTATACCCAAAGCCACCAAATTTTGAAAGGCGAAGGGTATGAAGGCGGAAGCCTCAGAGACTGTAATCTCTAAGACTTCCTAACCATCACCGATCACCAACTATCAATGATGGCTAACAATGAAGATAAAGCATTTAGGCAACACATTTCAAGACCCTCTTTTCCCTGTCTCCACAAGGCGTTGCAGGAATTTTTCCTGTGATAGAGACTATCTTTCCCTTAACGCGTGGGGAAAGGGATAGTGAGGTTACCCAAAGGATTTCAAAAGCTGGGTAGGCGGACGAGCGGTGAGTTCCGCGCAGCGTACATAAAGTACGTGATCAGGAACGAATTCCGAAGTCCAACGACCCCAGATTTTGAAAGGCGAAGGGTATATTGTTGTGCGCTTCCTTTTTGGGTTGTTTCCCTTGCCGCTTCATAGATAAAAAATCGGTGATGGTTTCTTTTTATTTATAGAAGGAACGATCATGGCCAACAAGACCAATACCAAACAAGCCTATTGCCCTGAATTGGGACGGATTATCACGGTTGCCGAAGCCTGGGACTATACTTTTGGAGACAAACGTCTGCCTGCGGGCGTCAAGCATCTCAGCTTTCAATGCTCGGTCGAGGGGTGCGAAGCTAAACTGATCACCCATAATTTCAGTCTTTATTCGGGTGGTCTTCAAGAGGCGCGCTTTCGCCTTTATCCCTATGAACTGCACACCCATCCGCGGAAAAATTTCAAATCCAGATAATTTTTTGGTATTTGGCATGATGTCATTTCTGGGAAAGAGTAGAACTTAATACAGATACATTATGGCGCATCAACTCAAGATAATTTTTAGCAGGGCCTGAGTCATCAGAAAGCGCATCTGAATAAAGGGTCCCCCCTATTTCTATATTTGTTTCGTGAGCAATCTGTTCGAGGAGTCTGTGATTTGTAATATTCTCGCAAAATAACGCTCGAATATTATTTTTATGAATAATGTCAATAAGATCAGCAACCTTTCTGGCAGAAGGCTCTGACTCTGTACTTAGTCCCTGAAGCGCATAAATTTTAAGCCCATATCGTTCTGCAAAATAACCAAAGGCATCATGAGCAGAGATAATCGTCCTTTTTTCAGGAGAGATTTTGGAGAAGGTTTCCTGAATCCACGTGTCCAATAAATTCAGTTGCTGAATGTACTCTTTTGCATGTTTTTCATAATCTTTTTGATGGAGAGGATCCACTTTAATCAAGGCATTACGAATGTTTTTAACGTAACTTATAGCATGGGACACATCATGCCAGGCATGAGGGTCAGGGACAGCTTGTGCCGAAGAAAGTCCAGGTTCCAGAAGTATGCGCGGAGTGATGCCTTCGGTCGCAATTGAAACAACTCCTTGATACTTTGTGGACTCTAATAAACGAGCAATCCATCCCTCAAAATCCAACCCATTCATGATGACGAGGTCAGCATGGCTTAAAAGTGCAGGAATTTCCGGAGTCGGCTGATATACATGAGGATCGCTGTTGGGGGGAACAATAGAAGTAACATGCACGTGTTCTCTGCCAATAACTTTGACAAAATCAGCCAAAATACTGAAACTGACAATCACTTCCTGTTTCTTTTCGGTGGCTGTAGCGTAGCTTGATGACAGGAAAAAGGAAAGAGCAGCAATAAGGGCAACTTTCATAGTCGAGGATGCCTTAAACTTCCATATCGTCCCAGCGTCAGAGAGAAAACATAAAAAATGCTTCCAATCAAAATAATTGAGGGACCAGAAGGCCAATGATAGTGAAAGGATAGAACAAGCCCTATATAGCTGGCGGTCAGCGCAAAAAAGAAGGCGAAAACACATAGACTCCATATTTCTCGAGCCCAGAAGCGTGCGGCAATCGCTGGCATCATCATCATCCCCAAGGCCATCAATGTTCCAAGTGCCTGGAATGCAGCAACCATATTCAGAACAACGAGTCCCATAAACATCATATGATAGTAATGACCTCGCACACCAATTGATCGCATAAAAATGGGGTCAAAACACTCAATGATTAAAGGACGATAAATCAAAGCAAGAACCAAAAGGCTGACAGAAGAAATACTGGAAACAAGTAAAAGCGAGGCTTTATTAACAGCCAAAATTGATCCAAACAAAATATGGATAAGATCCACGCTATTTCCCTTAACAGAGACAAGGACAGCACCTAAAGCCAGAGCGATTAAATAAAAACCCACAAAGCTTGCATCTTCTTTCAAAAGAGTTTTGCGAGATACAAAACTGGCCAGAGAAGCCACAATCAATCCAGAGAAAACTCCCCCAATGCCCATGGCAGGAAGACTGAGTCCGGCAAAAAGATAACCAATAGCAACTCCTGGCAATACAGAATGAGAAAGAGCATCCCCCATCAGGCTCATCCGTCTTAATACGAGAAAAACGCCTATGGGTGCACAGCCCAGAGAAAGAGCAAAACAAGCCATAAGGCCGCGCCGTAAGAACGCGTAAGATTCAAAAGGAGTAATAAAAAAATCAATCATTTGGTAATCATCAAGCTAGAGAGTCGTGAGAAATTCGTCTGGCTCTAATTCTAAACGATTTTCCCAATCACAGGAAAGCTTTTTTGCCTTTCGCAAATTATCAAGAGTTAGGACTTCAGACGTAGAGCCCCAGGCAATAACTTTCTTCGCCAGTAATAACGTTTCTGGGAAATATCTTTTGATCAATTCAAGATCATGGGTGACGATAAGAATTGTTTTCCCCCCCTGATGCCAGTTTAGGACAAGTTTCATAAGATCCTCAATAGTGGCGTGATCAATGGCAGAAAAAGGCTCGTCAAGTAGAATCAAATCAGATTTCTGGATACTTAGACGCGCAAAAAGCGCTCTTTGAAACTGTCCTCCGGAAAGGGTGTGCAAAGAGCGGTTAAAATGCTGGGTCAGTCCCACCTGGGCAAGGGCTTCTCTGATATTTTTTTCGTATATTCCTTCCAAATCTCCTAAAAAACCCCGCTCTTGCGTCAGTCCCATCGCAACAACTTCACGAACCGTCAAGGGGAAAGAGCGATCAATATCGGCCTGCTGAGGAAGATAGGCTATTTGACGGGCATTAATTCCCTGATATTTTACAGATCCCCTGAAAGGTTTCAGAAATCCTGAAAGAGTTTTAAGAAGGGTACTTTTCCCCCCTCCATTAGGACCCAAAATAGCCGTTAACGATCCTGAATTAATATGTCCATTGATATCTTGAAGAGCAAGCTGATCGCGATATTTAACAGACATATGGGTAAAAGAAACAATGGGAAAAGAAGGTGACAATTTCTGTTTCATAGCGCTATTCAATCAATAAGCCCACCATACCCCAAACCATAGCACAGCAAGAAGAAAAAAAACAAAAATCAATCTTTTAGATGCACTCCAGAGAAAGGGGGAAGGTATACTTTCCTTTTTCATGGTTTTGGTGTTCCTTTTCCCGGTTTTTCACTAAAATATTGGGTAAGTTTATCAGATACAGTCCGCCATTCATCAGCGTCTTCCGGAGCAATGCCACCGAAACGAATATTTGGCCAAAGAGCCGCATAAGCTCGGTTATGTTCTACCCACTTCTCGCTTCCTTCGCGGGTATCAGGCTGAATCGCATCAATGGGGCATTCAGGCTCACAGACGCCGCAATCGATACATTGTTCGGGATTGATCGCAAGCATGTTCTCGCCCTCATAGAAACAATCGACAGGGCAAACTTCTACACAATCCATGTACTTGCATTTAATACAAGCTTCTGTAACAACATAAGTCATGAAATCTCCTTGCTAGAATCTGATCAGGGCCGATCCCCAGATAAGTCCACCGCCAATAGCTTCATGCAGAATAAGATCCCCTGGTTTCAAACGTCCATCCAGCCTTGCCACCCATAACGCCAGAGGAATGGATGCCGCTGATGTATTCGCATGATCCTGGACTGTTAAAACAATTTTATCCATAGGAAATTTAAGTTTCTGAGCCACTGACTCGATAATGCGAATATTCGCCTGGTGTGGGATAAACCAGTCAATATCATCGGCAGTCAATGTGTAAGATGCCAGCATTCGTTTGGCAGAATCCGTCAATTTTGTAACAGCATGTCGGTAGACTTCCTGGCCGTCCATTCGAAGTTTCCCGACTTTTCCATTGGTCGAAGGACCTCCATCTGAGTATAAAATATGATGAAACTGACCATCGGATTGCATTTTGATGCTCAAAATACCGCGATCATTATCTATTTCGTCCTTGTTCTTGGCTTCTATCACAACAGCACCAGCACCATCGCCAAACAACACGCATGTGCGGCGATCATCCATATCAAGCAGGGATGTCAGCGACTCAGCGCCAATCACCAGAGCATATTTGGCTTGACCCAGTTTCAGATAATTATCTGCCACATTTAATCCTAGCAGAAAACCGGCACATACACCCGCGACATCAAAAGCAAGAGCTTTGCTGTTCCCCAGTTTTGCCTGAATGATCGTGGCTGTCGCCGGAAAAGTGCGATCTGGCGTTGCTGTACTGACAATGATTAAATCAAGATCTTCTGCCCGGATTTTTGCATCTTGAAGAGCGACAAGAGCTGCCTTGACAGCCAAGTCGGAAGTCGCTTGATCTTTTGCGGCAAAATGTCGTTTTCTTATTCCCGTGCGTTCAACGATCCATTCATCAGAAGTCTCCACAGTTTTGGCAAGATCGTGATTGGTAACGACTTTTTCAGGAAGATACCCGCCACAGCCAATTATAAGGGATCGCTTCAAGTCGGGCGCTTTTGACATCTCAGGAGACTCCAACACCTTCTGTCACAGGGGACGAAGTTTCAGATGGGACATTTTTTAATTTCTCTTCGGTCAAGTTTAAACTGGAAAATGCCAAAATTTCATGAGAAATGCTGGCATTGATGTTTTTTTCAACCATATTGACAGCGACACTGATTGCCTGAAGGAAGCCTTCTCCATCTGTTCCCCCATGGCTTTTGACAGCGACGCCCTGTAACCCCAGGAAAGGAGCGCCATTATAACGACGGGGATCAATTTTATCGCGCAAATAATTAAAAGCAGGTTTTGCCAAAAGTACACCTAACTTAGATAAAAAGGAACGCTCTATGCCTTCTCGTAAAAAATGTCCCAAAAGTTTGCTTGTACCTTCTGCGGTTTTAAGACAAATATTCCCAGAAAATCCGTCTGCAACCGTTACATCCACAATTCCCTGGCTCAGGGAATCTCCCTCAATAAATCCCTTAAAGTTGGGTATAAATGCAGATTCTTTCAGCGATTGATAAGCCAGCTTGATTGTGGCATTGCCTTTCAGTTCTTCAGTGCCAATATTTAAAAGCCCTACTGAAGGTTCCTGGATTCCTAAAACAGTGCGCGCGAAAGCGACGCCCATAATCGCGAATTCAACAAGATTTTCTGCGCTTACTTCTACGTTTGCACCCATATCGAGCATAACTTTGAGGCCGTTAAAAGTGGGCATCAATCCCCCAATGGCGGGGCGATCAATGCCAGGCAAAGTACCAAGTATAAGGCGGGAGAGCACCATATAGGCGCCTGTGGGGCCGGCAGAAACGACACCCGAAGCCTGTCCCTGATGTACCGCCATAATGGCACGACGCAGGCTTGAATCCTTGAACCCTCGAATAGCGGCCGTCGGTTTGATCTCAGAGGTTAATACTTCGGTGGTGGGATGAAATCGGGTAATAGTGGATAAATTTTTTTGTTGCTCAAGAAGGGGTCTGATTTTTTCCTCTGTTCCGAAAAGCTCAAAACGTAATTGAGGAAAACGTAACGCGGCTTTAGCCATACCGTCAATGGCAATCTTGGGAGCTTGATCTCCGCCCATTCCATCAATTGCCAGAACAATGCTCAAGACCAATTCTCCTCTTTAATGTATAGATGATGAGAGTTGAGCTTTAATCGCTTCCCGGTCAGGAAGCAATGGCTATATCCAATACCTGGCGTCCACGGTAATGTCCGCAAGAAGGACACATATGATGGGAAACCTTGTGAGCACCACAATTTGAGCATTGGCTTGCTTGTTTTTGTGGTAGCGCATCGTGAGCGCGGCGCATGTTTCGACGAGATTTCGATGTTTTTTTCTTGGGAACAGCCATGATAATACCCTACTTGTTCTATAATGATATGATGCATGTCTAGCGGATTTTGTTTCAAACAGCAAGAGAAATGGCAAGAAAAAATTTTCTCTCGCAAAAAACTCTGCTGTAAAGAACTTGGGTTGCTGTGTTTCAATAGGGTTGTGATCTCTTTGGATGTTTTTAAGAGTTAAGGGACAGCATTTAACTCACAAAATACCATTCTGTTGCACACATACAACATCTTTAGAACAAAGAGTAAAAATTTGCCAAAAATAGATTGATTCTAAGAAAGAGACAGGATTGAATGTCAGAATAGTTGCTGAGTATGGATGATAGAGGTTTCTGGTGGAACCTCCTGAACTCAATAGACATCTTAAAAATTACCGGAGGAAAAATATGAACAAACTTTTGCTAGGCACTGCAGTGCTTGCGATCAGCCTGCCCCTTGCTTCTGTTGATGCCGCGTCCAAGTCCGAGCTGACTCCTTCCCTGCGTTTTTCTGGAGAAACAAGCGTTAACTATTATGGGTTAAAGCAATCTGTACGCGAAGGTAACGGTGGAAAGGGTAATGGTCACCACATGGAGGTTGCTGATTCCCGCCTGAACGTTGATATTTTTGGGAAAACAGAGTATTTTGGGGGGGTTGAATATAGTGCTTTGCTTGGTCTTTCTGGTAACCCTGACAATGGAAATGTTCAGGAAAATCGCTTGAAGTTCAAAAATGAGTGGGGAACTTTGATGGCAGGTGATACCCGAGGTATTGATGACTTTATGGCTGTGGGTGCTTTTGCCGTGATGGGTGCCACAGGCGGATTTGCCGGTAACTATACCAACGTTCTGAACCAGACAACGGGAACTGTCATCACGACTGATCTTGCTGGCGCTCCCAAAGATTCAACGAAAGTCATTTATGTTACTCCCCGTATTTATGGAGTTCAAGCCGGCGTTACTTTTACACCTTCTACGGCGCATGAGGGTGATCAGAAGTTGAAAACTATCAGCCCTTCCGGCGCTAAATCCCTTCCTTTTGACAAGAACCAGGTTGGGTTAGGTGTAAACTTTAAAGAGACTTTCACCAATGGCTTCGATGTTCGATTGTCAGCAACAAGTCTTTTTGGAAAGACTCAGGCGCCTACACGTTTGAAAGATGCCGTGAGTACTACACCAGCAACTTTCAAAAATACACAATCCTATGCTTTAGGGGCACAATTTGGCTACCATGGCTGGGAGATCGGCGGAGAGTTTATCGACAATGGTAAATCACAGGTTGGTCATCAGGATTTTAGCACAGGACTTCCTGTCGCAGTCACAGGAGGCGATGCTGGAAAAGTCTATAGTGCTGCCTTGAACTATACTTATGGAAAGCATAAATTTGCTATTGGTTATTTGAACAGCACACGAAACATTCAGTCTGGATTTAGCAAGGCGAAATCCAACATTTATTCCGCAACATGGGATCGTAAGATTGCTCCGGGTCTGGGCATTTATATCGATGCAAACTATGTGGACATGAAGACGGATGCACGAGCTGTAGCTGCTCAGAATGCCCTTAAAGCCACTGGGGCTGCTGCGGTGGGTCTTACATCAAGTGATATCGCTGATGGCGTTAAAAACAACAGGGCAACCATCATTGGATTTGGAACCAAGTTGAAATTCTAAATTGTTCGTAATTTATCGCGTGGTCAGTTAATAAAAAAGGAAGGTGAAGCCCTTCCTTTTTTATTTGTCTTTTGTCAACAACCTGTTAAATTCACTTAAATGAGAGATGAGCATTGTATTTCAAGATGTGGGTAGCGACGAAAGCAAAGCATTTTCTAGCTCAGTATCTCTGAAAGGATGAAAACAGGACGAATCCTGAGCTCCCATCCCCCCTTATTTTGAAAGATGAAAGGTAAAGAGCAGGATAAAAATATGAGTAAATATTTGCGTTTAGCGCTTTTTTTGATTCCTCTTTGCGTTGTATCCTGTGAAACTGTAAAAGTTGATAATAATGATGAAATTCTGACGCGACGTGAACAAAAGTATAAAAACCTTGATACGCTTTTTTCGGATGATGCGTTCACCTTTGGAAATGCAGCCAAATCAGATAAAACAGGAGAGATCGGCATCGGCGTGAATAGTTTTTTATGGCGTGCATCTCTGGATACAATCTCATTTATGCCTCTGAAAAGCGCTGATCCTTTTGGAGGTGTTATTTTGACCGATTGGTATACCTCTTCTGAAACACCTGGGGAACGGATAAAGGTAGATATTTTGATTTTGGGACGGCAACTGCGTGCAGATGGCTTAAAGGTTAGTATTTTTCAACAGAAACTGGATCATGGGCAATGGATTGATCAGCCAGCCGATCCTGCGACCATAAGGGAATTGGAAGATATTATTCTGACCCAGGCGCGTCAATTACGAATTAAGAATGGCAAATGAGAAATATCTTTTTCCTTTCAGCAGATGGAAGCGTTGAGCATTGCATCTATTCACAGGAGTTTTCTGTCCGAACGTTAGAATTTTTTGAGCCTGAAAAGAAATTTTTCCATGTCTGAACGTTATAATCCTTCTGTTCTTGAAAAAAAATGGCAAAAAAAATGGGAAGAGCATAAGCTCTTCGCTGCCCAAGAGAATTCTTCTAAACCCAAATACTATGTCCTTGAAATGTTTCCCTATCCCTCAGGCCGTCTTCATATGGGACATGTTCGGAATTATACTATAGGGGATGTGATCGCGCGCCTGCGTTTACTTCAGGGCTATAATGTTCTGCATCCCATGGGTTGGGATGCTTTTGGCTTGCCTGCTGAAAATGCGGCTATTGAAAATAAGTCACATCCTGCACAGTGGACTTACAATAACATCGAGGTCATGCGTAACCAGCAAAAAAGCATAGGGTTTTCCTATGATTGGGCACGTGAAATTGCTACGTGTTCATCTGATTATTATCGGCATGAGCAAAAGCTATTTCTTGATTTTTATCAAAAGGGTTTAGTATATCGCAAGGAAAGCTTTGTCAATTGGGATCCTGTTGAAAATACAGTTCTTGCCAATGAGCAAGTTGTTGATGGGCGTGGCTGGCGTTCAGGCGCTCCTGTTGAAAAACGCAAGTTGGCACAATGGTATTTAAAAGTCACAGCGTACGCGGAAGAATTGCTTGCAGGTCTTGATACACTCACCGAGTGGCCTGAAAAAATTGTGACAATGCAGCGTCACTGGATTGGCAAATCAGATGGGGCAAAAATTATTTTTAATGTTATGGGGACTCATGAACCCCTGGAAATTTTTTCAACCCGTCCGGACACCCTGTTCGGCGCTTCTTTTATTGCTCTTTCCCCTCATCATCCTCTCGCGGAAAAACTTGCCGAAACGTCCGCGTCTCTTAAAGAATTTATTGTTGAGTGCAATCGCCAGGGAACAAGTGAAGAAGCGCTTGAGAAAGCAGAAAAGACAGGATTTGATACAGGACTTAAAGTTCAACATCCCTTCATTGCTGAAAAAGTTCTGCCTCTTTATGTGGCTAATTTTGTTCTTATGGATTACGGCACAGGGGCTGTGTTCGGATGCCCCGCTCATGATCAGAGAGATCTGGATTTTGCACGCAAATATAAGCTGAATATTTTGCCTGTAGTTCGACCTCTTCAACCTGAAATACAGGGATTTAAAGAGGGGGATCATACAGCTTTTACAGAAGATGGTATTCTTTTTAATTCTGATTTTTTGGATGGCATGACTGTTCAAGAGGCCAAAAAATATATCCTGCAAAAATTGATAGAGTCCGGGCAGGGAGAAGCTGTCACAACCTATCGCCTTCGAGACTGGGGTGTCTCTCGTCAACGCTATTGGGGGTGTCCTATTCCCATGATTCATTGCACTGTCTGCGGTATTATTCCCGTTCCTGAAAGTCAACTTCCCATCGAGCTTCCGGAAGATGTGACCTTCGATCGTCCAGGAAATCCCTTGGCTCATCACCCCACCTGGGGACAGACAACTTGTCCGCAATGCCAGGGTTCAGCCCAGCGTGAAACAGACACTCTGGACACTTTTTTTGAATCATCATGGTACTTTACCCGCTTCTGTTCCCCTCATTCAAATCAGCCTTTTGATAGAGTTTCTGCCCAGCATTGGCTTCCTGTGGATCAATATATTGGTGGCATTGAACATGCCATCCTGCATTTGCTTTATGCGCGTTTTTTTACACGTGCATTAAGGGATTGTGGATATCTTGCTATTGATGAGCCGTTTAAGCGTCTTTTAGCACAAGGAATGATTTGTCACGAAACCTATCGCACAGCTTCGGGTGAGTGGGTCGCACCCCAGGAAGTGGAATTTAGAGAAAATAATATACTGGTGCGTGGCCGCGATGGTGTTCCTCTGATACGGGGACGTTCTGAAAAAATGAGTAAGTCAAAGAAAAATGTCATTGATCCTGACACGATTGTTCGCGATTTTGGTGCTGATACGGCACGGCTTTTTATGATTTCAGATAGCCCCCCCGATCGTGATTTAGAGTGGACAGACGCGGGTATTCAGGGAATTTGGAAATATCTGAACCGCATCTGGAATTTGATTCAGACTCTGGAGCCTTGTATTGTGGGATGTTCTTTATCAGTAGAGATACTCACCCTGAATGAAGCTGATATCGTCTTACGTCGCAAAACTCATCAGACGATTGCAGCTGCCAGCAAGGATCTGGATGTTTTTCACTTGAATCGGTATGTAGCAAGATTGAGAGAATTTACAAATTTTCTGGATGACATTTCTCAACCTGAGGACTATCAGCCTGCTGTTCTAAGGGAAGCCATAGAGAGCCTTTTGATTTTACTCCATCCTACGTGTCCCCATTTGACAGAGGAATTGTGGCAGAAGCTGGGGCATGATTCATTCCTGACGCTTCATTCGTGGCCTGTGGCTGATGCGATGCTCATCCAGGCAGAAAGCATAACACTTGCCATTCAAATTAACGGTAAATTGCGTTCGACTCTTGACGTGGCGACAGATCTTTCCCAAGATGAGATTCAGGAAAAAACGCTTAGGCTCGAGATTGTGCGAAAAGCCCTTGAGGAAAAGCAGCTTAAAAAAATTATCATTGTACCCAATAAGGTTGTGAATCTTGTTATTATTTAATCGACTCTACGTTGTTTTTTTATTCTTTTCCTTGACGGGATGCGGGTTTCAGCCTCTTTATGAATCTGCCCCTTTGCGAGAAACCAGCCCATTAAGTTCCATCAAAATTGCACAGATTGGTGACCGCAAGGGACAAATACTCAGGAATTATCTTCAGGATACTTTCACTCCCTATGGAGAGCCAACCAGACCTCTTTATCGTCTTGAAGTCAAGCTCACTATCTCAGAAGATGCGTTTGCTTTTCGTAAGGATGCCACAGCCAGTCGCCAGGTGATGACCAGCACAGCTTTGTATAATCTCGTCGATGTGACTTCAAAAAAAATCGTCTATTCGGACTCGGCTGAAGCGACAACTTCTTTTGGTATTGGTGACCATTCTGATCAGGCGACATTTCCTGCCATTACGTCTTTGAAAAAAGAAACTGAACGGGCGATGAATCTTTTGGCACAGGAAATCAGGTTACAAATTGCGACGTTTCTTGCATCCCCTAAGTCTGTTCCCTGAACGATTTGAGCAATGAAATTTACGTCTCTTTTACCCTGGCTTCAAAAGAACCCACCTTCTTCGAAAGGAATTCTTTTCTTTGGTTCACAAGAGCAACTGATTTCGTACAGAATTCAATTTCTTCAAAAATACTATGTGACACAAGAATTTCAAATTGTTCGGGCAGAGTCTGTTTCTGAAGTTCTTGATCATCTTCACAGTTGCCAAAGTTTATTTGAGTCAAGTACGCGTAAGCAATGTATTGTTTATCAAAATATTACGGATACTCTGGTAAACAACAATGATTTTATGCCTGCGCTTTTGCAAAGTCCTCATATTCTTTTGATGTCTTCCGGAAAATTGAACTCCAAGGCTAAACTTGTGACCTTGTTTCAATCTCTTAAAGAGACAGCTATTGTTCCTTGTTATGATATTGATTTATCAGAAATTTCTCAATCGATATCTTTCTGCGCACGCAATATGTCTTTGAGTCTCGATCTCCTGGCACAGCAATACCTGTCAGATTTCCTGTCCTCTCGTCTGGAAGAATTTTTTTCAACTCTGGAAATGCTTACGCTTTATAGCGGTGCAAACTCTCTTGGAAAATCAGATATTAACGCTGTATTGAAAGAGTTTTCCTCTTCCAGGATGGAAGACTTTAACCAATATTTTTTTCTGGGCGATATTCCTGCCCTTAATGCTCTCTTAAACAAAATAGAACTATCAGAGTGGATTTCGGTGGTGCGGCAGATTCTTCAGGATCTTATTATTCTCTTTTCCCTTCAGATTCATCAGGTGGCACCCTCTTCCCTCAGGGATTTTTGGAGTAAGGGAATTGTCAAGTTTCCCTATTCACGGGTAACCTTGTATCAAAAATGTTTGGGGAAATGGCCTTTAAAGCGATGCGGCTTTGTTCTTGAACAACTTCTGGCGCTGGAAGCAGGATTAAAATCCTCTCCTTCGCTTTCCATGACAGAGATTCACCATTTTCTTTCTGGACTGTCGAGAGAAGAAGCCGTTGGTTGAATACAGTGAAGGAAAGAACTATAAAAGCCTTTTGCATAATTATAGGTTATTTTCCATCCAGCCATTGCATAGCTTCTTTCTGCTGATTTTTGTCATATACTTTGATCTCTGGGTGAACAAATATACGAACGATTCCAGCGACCCAATGCTGCCATGTGTGTCCGGCAATCAAAGCAGCACGTTCTATTTTTTGATGATGGCTTTTCGCAAATCTCATATGACGCGCGAATGCGGTGATATTCTCCCAACCGTTAAATTGTGAGGCATTGACCAGTAATTTTATTTTGCCGTGTTTCTGGATAAGCGCGTCAGCCTGAGGGGCCATTTGCTGAAAGTCATCAGCTTTTAATGTTTCTGGCACTGTAACCTTTACGATATTGGACGTAATATTTTCTATTTTTAGCATATTACTTTCCTTTTTTCTTTATGAGCCAAGCTGAATACCTTCATAAAACATTTAAGCTGCCCTCTTTTTTGAACGCATCAGAACCTTCTTTAAAGAGCCATATGACGATCTCGCTGATTATTTCTCCGAAGACGTGTTGGTAACTGTGCAGGAAAGCTTTTTGAGTGCGTTCTGTAATAGGAGATAATTTTTTAAAAGTACGTTGAGCAATTACTTTGCGATCTTTTTTGGAAATAAGTCGGGCAGACAGTTCAACAAGCGCTTTCTGTTGAGACGCGCCTGTCAAAAGGATTTCGGCAGTCCTGATATTAATCTGCAAGGCAAAATGAGCCTGAAAATCCTCTTCATCCTGTCCTACTCCTGTGATCTTATTTGATTGTTCAAAAGCAGAAATGAGTTGCTGCTGCAAAAGAAGGGGAAGACGATCATTCCATTCAATATCTGCCAAAGTTTCAAGGGTGCGAATACCCTTTTCATTTTCAATATTAAGAATAATACGCCTTGAATCAAGAAGATCTGTCGTGAGAGGACGTTCTATAGTGAGAGACCATTCAACGGGCTTCAAGTGTGCCGAGAATTTAAAATCAGGATGAAGCATGATGTTTTGGGGACGAGGTGCTGCGGGTGGTAAAAGGCTGACACACCCTGAAAGTAAACAAACACACAGGATAGGAAAGGCTCTCATGGTATTTTGTATCCTTGATCTTCAGATTTAGAAAATAATGTCAGGGGGTTTTGTTCAAGATCACGGGTTAATCGCCGCAATCGATCAGCAGCTTTGCCAACCTGTTTTAGAGTTTTCGGCAACTCATCCAAAGCTTCTGCAACAGTGCCCTTGTTGTCATGTAAAATAAGTCGAATATCTTCCATCACTTGAGCGAAAGAGGTGAAGCTTCCCTGCATGGAAGTGACAGATTGATTGATATGATCAAGTGTATGCCTAGTTTGCTGAATGACGCTTTCCAGCGAGTTGCTCCCTTCAGATAACTGCGCGCTTATCCTTGAAGCATTTCTGAGAAAGGCATGGACTTCTTCACGATTTTTCTTGTTGAATACCTCATTGAGGCTTGTGGATAATTTGTAAATGCTGGAAAGAATATGAGGAGCATTAGAAAATAACAAATCAATTTTTGAAGGTTGAGACGGGATGATCGGATAGAGGTGACCATTCTGGGCTTCCAATAGAGGGCTTGATTCCTTCCCCCCCTGAATTTGAACGTAGGTATAGCCTGTCAGACCCTGAATCTCAATTGAGGCAATCGTATCCTCACGCATGAGTTTGGGTTCTGTAATGGCAACCCTTACACGTATGCGGTCAATATTTTTTGGAGCAACACCAATTTCTTTCACTTTTCCAATAGGAATGCCATGGTAACGCACACTTTCATTGACGCGAAGACCACTGACAGAACCTTCAAAATAAATATCATACAAAGGCGCTTTGGAACCGAAATCTACTTGTGAAAGCCACAACACAAAAATAAGCGCCGCCATCATAAGACCGACAACAAAGCTTCCGGCAATAACGTAATTGGCGCGCGTTTCCATTATTTTTCGACCTCTCCTTTCAGGGTAGAAGCACGTCGCCCCTGGAAATATTCCCTAATCCAGGGATGAGGATGTTTTTGCAAAGATGTAGCCGTCCCTATAACAAGTTTTTGATCTACCAGAACTGCTACACGATCACAGACTGTAAAAAGGCTGTCAAGGTCATGTGTCACCATCATGACAGTAAAATTCAGATTTCGCTGAAGATCTTTTATCAATAAATCAAATCTGCGAGCAGAAATAGGGTCAAGTCCAGATGTCGGCTCGTCCAGAAACAAAAGCTCAGCATCAATAGCCAGAGCGCGTGCCAGGGCAGCGCGCTTAATCATCCCTCCTGAAAGTTCTGCTGGAAATTTGGCTTCTGTATCTTCTGGAAGCCCAACAATCTTTAATTTAAGAAAAGTAAGATCACGCATCAGAGTTTCCGAGATATGACCAATTTCACGCATGGGAACGCGTATATTATCTCCTACAGAAAGTGAACTAAAAAGTGCGCCGCTCTGGAACAGAACGCCCCAACGATGCCTGAGGGACAAGGCAGATTTTTGATCGCGATGATCGATTCCAAAAATACGGATGGAACCTGAATCATAGCGATTTAATCCAAGTATCGTACGTAAAAGGATGGATTTACCACTTCCCGAAGCGCCCACAAGACCAAGAATTTCACCGCGATAGACGTTGAGCGACAAACCTTCATGCAGTTTCTTCCCCTGAATTGAGGTGCATAATTTATTAATGTCGATGACAGGTGTGTCCATTGTCAAATCCCCAAAACAGAAAAGAGAATTGAAAAAGCTGCATCAAATATAATAACGAGAAAGATTCCCTCTACCACAGATTGAGTTGTATGTTTCCCTACGCTTTCTGCGCCTCCAGAAACGCGCAAGCCTTCAAAACAGGCGACCAATCCAATAAAAAAAGCAAAAACGGGCGCTTTGATTATGCCTGTCCAGAATGTCCATTCTCCAATAGAGAGAAGCAAATGCTTGGCGAAATCATCTGGACCGACACCAATGAGAAAATAGGTTGCAATGCCGCCTCCTATGAGCGCCATAATATCTGCAAAAAAAGTAAGTAAAGGCAGCACAATCAGAAGAGCCAGAATGCGTGGAACAACCAAAACTTCAATGGGGTCAATCCCTAAAACGTGCAGGGCATCAATTTCCTGATTGAGTTTCATAAAGCCCAATTGGGCTGTGTAAGCGCTTCCGGATCGCCCAGCGACAACAATCGCGGTCAACAAAATTCCCAATTCTCGCAATGCAGAAACAGCCAGCAAATTAATGGTAAAAATTTCTGCTCCAAAACGCCTCAGCTGGTCTGCACCCTGATATACAAGGACGACACCGATTAAAAAAGAAATAAGCCCCACAATGGGCAAGGCACTTGCTCCTACCTTATGTATGAGATCAACAAGTGTAATGAAGCGCAAGCGACGGGGATGTATCAATATTTTAATCATGCCGATGGTGACTTCCCCCAGAAATGACAGTGCCTCAAGGAGAGTTTTGAGGGGCTCTAATGCCATTTTTCCCAAAAAATTGAGAAGAAAAATAAGGGAAAAGCGAGAAGTTTGTTCAGTCCTTGGCTCAGGTGAAGGCGTGAATTCATTCACCATATGAAAAGTTGCCATAATCGTCGGGGAACCCTCTTTTATCTTATAGGATATCTTTAGTCTCTTCAGTTTTTTCAGAAATTTCTTTAAAAGATAAGCGCTTGCTGTATCCAAAAAATCTACCGACGATAAATCGATAACAACTTTACTCTCTTGGGGAAGTTTGAGAGCACTCAGTTTGTGTTTGATTTCTGGTAAACAGAAAGTACGCCATTCTCCGGAAAGACAAAGAATCAAGTCCTCTTTTAGCTGGGAAACAGTAACCGTTGGCGCTGTTGGCAAGAAGATATCCCTCGTTAATATTTTCTATAGGAAAGTATACTGTTTATTGCGCCAATGGTCAAAGAACACAAAGCTCTCAAAAAAACAGAAATGTCATTATGCCAAAAAGAGGAAAGAGAAGTAAAAAAACGCGCAGGGCATATCCAAAAAAACTGGGCATCCCAATATCATGACTTTCGGCAATGGCCTTAATCATAAAGTTTGGAGCGTTTCCAATATAGGTTAGGGCGCCCATAAAAACGGCTCCTGCTGAAATAGCCAGTAAAATTGGCTCAAGCGTCGTCATCAAAAGAGCGGCATCCCCACCTGCCATGTTGAAAAAAACAAGATAAGTTGGGGCGTTGTCTAAAAAACTTGAGAGCAGCCCTGTTGCCCAGAAATAGAGAGGGGCAGAAGGCGTGCCATCAGCCTTATGCACAAGACTTAACCATTGGTGAAAAGGTCCCTGGTTGCCCGCTTTCAGCATTTCAAGAACGGGAGCCACCGTGATAAAAATAGCGGCGAAAAGGATAGCGACTTCTCGTAAAGGAGACCATCTGAAGTTATTTGCTTTTCTGGGCAAGGGGTTGGTTTTGAAATAGGACATACAGGCAATGAAGAATAATCCGGCATCCCTGACAAAATCTTCGAGACTCCAGGAAGTTCCCAAAAAATCCAGAGACATTTTTGATTTCCACAGGCTGGTAATCAAAATCAAAAGAATAATGCCCCCTATATACAGCATGTTTTCATATCCACAAACTTTGAAAGAGATGCGTTCTCTCTTTGCAAGAGGTTCCTGATATTGACGATCCCATAGATAAAAAATAATCAATAAGGGAACAGCAAGAAACAGGATCGGCAGTGTCAGCATTTTTAAAGGCCAAAAGAAATTTACTCCTTCCAGGTACCCCAAAAAGAGGGGTGGGTCTCCAAGAGGCGTAAGCCCACCACCAACGTTTCCAACTAAAACAATGAAGAAGATAACCAGGTGTTGGCGACACAAGCGGTCTTTATTAAGCGCAAGAAAAGGGCGGATAAAAAGCATCGCTGCTCCAGTGGTGCCGATCCAGCCTGCCACAAAAGTTGCAATTCCAAGAACAAGCGTATTTATTTTTGCCGAAGGAGATGCTCGAATATTAATTTCAATACCGCCTGCCGTAATGTAAAGTGCCGCGATTAAAAGAAGAAAAGGACAATAATGATGAACCATGATTCCAGTGACCATAGAAAGAGTGTCATAGCCCCCTTTCAGGGATAGCAACGGCAATAAAATGCCCAATGTATAAAAACTCACAATTTTTCCATAGTGAGGATGCCAGATGTTTGGCAAAATAAGAGGAAAGAAAGCCAGGGAACACAACACAAGTCCAAAAGGAAGGCACCACCAGAGAGAGAAGGCACCTGTGTCTGATGCGAAATATTTTTCCGCAGAAAGAGCAGAAGCACAGCAAAAAAATAAGACAAACAAACACAAAGAAGAATTTCTGAAGAATCTCTTTCTCATATTGGCTCCATGCGCATTTTCAGTTAAAAGATGAAATAATCCGGATTATTTCGTAACCCTCTCTTTAATCATTTTTTGGCAATAACCTTTCTGTACATTATTGCAACTGAAACAGAGTATGTACTTTCCCACTCATAAATGAACTCTCTCTTTCAAGTTCTCTCTTTTTTAGAGAGTCAAGTCAACTGAAGCTTCAACTTTTACTATATATTATTACATCACACTTTCTTAAGGTAGATCATCAATTAGGTTGATAAGAGAAAAGAGATTGTTTGCAACTGAGAAAAATCAGAAGAAAATTTTGCTGAATGCACTGAACCAAATCAATGTAATTGCTGAGTATTTCGAAAGGCTTTCGGAGAGAGCTTCTTTTCAAAAAGAATCAAGATGTTGTTTTAGGAGGTAAGCGTCGTCGTTTTTTGAACTTTTTTGCCCTTGAGAGATCATCTTTAGAAACGCTGGGTGCAAAAATGATGCTTCCCTTAACAGGATCAGCATCCATCAAAACTGCTTTGATCCTGTCACCAAGTCCATAGACTTTTTTTGTCTTGCGGCCAATCAATCGATGATGAACAGGATCATGAATGAAATAGTCTGATCCCAGCAATCGAAACGGAATCATACCATCTGCGCCGCTTTCATCAAGATGCAGAAAAAGGGCAAAATCAGTCACTCCAGAAATGCGTCCTTCAAAAGTTTGCCCCTTGTTTTGAGCTAAGTAAGCGGACACATATCGATCAGTCGTTTCGCGCTCAGCCGTTGATGCACGCCTTTCTGTCATGCTGATATAGCTAAAAACCTTTAAAATGGTTATATTATGGATAATTTTTAAGAGGATTATTCCATGACCTATTCATTAGATTTTAGACTTCGTGTTTTATCTGTAAAAAAGAAGAAAAATTTGAGTTTTGCTGAAACGGCGGATCTCTTTGGTGTTGGAGTGACCAGTCTTGTCAGATGGGTCAAGAAGCCTGAGCCTCAGACACATCGTCATAAACCAGCCACTAAGCTTAATATG
>BBVC01000001.1 GCA_001192655.1 Caedimonas varicaedens | reverse complement strand
CTCTTTTTGGTCTGGCGATCTTTGATAGCAATGGCGAGGGCTTTTTTCTCCCCGATCACTACCACAAGCTTCTTGCCACGGGTGATGCCTGTGTAAAGCAGATTCCGCTTCAGCATGGGGAAATGCTGGATCATGAGAGGGATAACAATAGCAGGATACTCAGAACCCTGAGATTTATGGATCGTTGTGGCATAGGCCAGAACTACTTCATCCAGTTCTCCAAAATCATAGGTCACACTTTTTTCATCAAAGGTAATGGTGAGTTCCTGGGCATCAGGGTCGATATGGCGGATAAATCCAATGTCGCCATTGTAAACATCTTTGTCGTAATTGTTGGCCATTTGCATAACTTTATCGCCGATGCCATAGGTAAAGCCAAATCGTTCGACTTTGGGATCAGAAGATGGATTGAGAGCCTGTTGAAGCTCGATGTTCAATGATCTGGCTCCGACACCGCCGCGGTTCATGGGACAGAGAATCTGAATGTCATTGACAGGATGAAAGCCAAACTTTTTCGGAATGCGGTTCTGAACAATGTCGATCAGCTTTTGCTTGCAGTCTTCAGGATCACGAGCAGGAATAAAGTAAAAATCAGACGATGATTCCGGAGACGTTTCAAGGGGCATGATGCCCTGATTAATACGATGGGCATTAAGGATAATGCGACTTTGGGCAGATTGTCTGAAGATCTCTGTGAGCCTTGCTACAGGATAAGCATGGGATTCCAGAAGCGCTTTCAGAACATCGCCTGCTCCTACCGATGGAAGCTGATCGGCATCTCCTACCAGAATTAACGCTGCATTCAGGGGTAATGCTTTTAAAAGAGAATTCATCAGTGGTACATCAATCATAGAGACCTCATCGACTACTAGAAGGTCACAAGGTAAGGGGTTATCCGTATCTCGTTTGAACCGATGAGAAGCGGGATCTGTTTCTAACAGACGATGAAGGGTTTTGGCTTCCAGCCCTGTGGTTTCAGACAATCTTTTAGCGGCTCGCCCTGTAGGGGCGCAGAGCATAATTCTCAGCTTTTTGGCTGATAAAATGGTGAGCAAGCTTTTAATCAGGGTGGTCTTTCCGACTCCTGGGCCACCCGTGATCACCATGATTTTTGAAACAAGAGCTTGCTTCAAAGCCTCTTTCTGGCTTTGAGCTAAGAAAATTCCCAGCTTTTCTTCTGACCAGCCTATGGCTTTATCAATTTCCTGAATATTCCAGGGTAAAGCTCCCTTGTTGAGTTCCCTGAGCAAGCGGGCAATGTTGGCTTCTGCCTGATAAAGCCCTCTCAGAAAAATACAGGTCTCTTCTTCCAGAAGATCACGGATAACGTCTCCTCGCCTGTTTTCTTCTTCCAAAGCTTCCTGAACAATAGAAAGAGGAATTTCAAGAGTCTTCACCACATTGGCCAGTAAATCTTTCTCCGGTAGTCCACAATGCCCTTCTTCAGTGGCTTCCAACAGAATGTGAGCAATGCCCGCTCGCGCTCTCAGAGGAGAGTCTTTGGCAATTCCTACTTTCTGAGCAATTTGATCCGCCGATTTAAAGCCGATGCCTCGAATATCTCGTGCCAGGCAATAGGGATCTTCTGAAATAACCCGAATGGCATCTCCACCATAAGTCTTGTAAATCCTGACAGCACGAGCGGTACTGATGCTATGTTGATAGAGAAAGAGCATGATCTCCCGAATGGCCTTTTGATCCTGCCAACCTTTAATAATCATCCTGGCACGATGCGGGCCGATACCGGCCACAGTTTGAAGGACATCCGGTGTATTCTCGATGATGTTAAAGACTTCAACACCAAACGCCTGCACCAGCTTCTTGCCATACACGGGGCCAATGCCTTTAATCAGGCCGGAACCGAGATATTTCTCAATCCCTTCTTCCGTAGTTGGGGCGCAGGCTTTCAGAAAAGAAGCTTTGAATTGCAGACCATAGTTTTTGTCATTGAGCCACTGTCCAGAGACTTGAATGAATTCTCCCGCAGAAACGGCATTGGCATGACCCACTACTGTCACCAAATCTTTCTGTCGCTCTGCCTTAATTCGCAGCACACAATACCCCGTATCCGCATTATGATACGTGACTTTTTCCACAAGACCGGATAAAGATTCACTTTGAGATGTCATTTAAATTAACTCTAACTGTGGATAAATGGAAAATAATTTCCTTATTTTTTAAGCTCTTTTGGGTCAGATTCCCCGAAGCTCCGCTTCGAGACATAAAAATCTAATCCGTTTGGATACCTCGCAGCTTGCTGCAAGGAGCGATCATTTCAACTGTAGGTACCACTAAAATATTACTTGACTTAGCTCCCTAAATTTGAAAGTATGTCTTTCAATAATACATCATATTACTAAAGGAAATATAAATGCAACATGGACATACTATCAGGCCTGATGAGATTGAAACTAACGTTTATAGCGATTATATAAAATCTTTAAAAAAAAGAAATCCAGACTTCAATAATATTATTGATAGTTATGAGGTAATTAATGTTCCTCGTTTTCCAGAAGAATTAGTCAAGAAATATGAGAAAGGGGATAAAAATCCTGTTTTAACGCTTATGTTTTTATTGGCGACGTGTTCTCGTATAGCTCCTTTGGGGACGAAACTCAAACAAGAAGTCGCCAAACTTTGGATAAAATTCTTACAAAATAATGAACTAACAAAAGATTTTTTTAATATAGAAATATCTAAGATAGAAGACGATATAATTAAATTGGAGCGCTTACAAGATGCGATAAAAGCATATTGTAGAAAAGTTTATCATTGTAGTTTTGATAGTGCTTATCAAAGGGCGTTGTAGAAACATACATTTTATAACCTATTTTAACCTCATCTATATTTAAAGAATTATGTTAAGAGACTTGCTAGGCGATCTTTGGAAATTTCATCTTTCCAACTCAATTTTTTGATTTATTGTTCTCTCCTGTTGTTTCTTCAGAGAATCGGCTATTTGAGCTATGTGTGTAGCTACAGTGTTGTCTCTGAGGCGGATGCGGGTCATAAGGGTATTGTCCTGAAGGATGAATGCCACCAGGCTATTTCGTTCTTTGGTAAGACGTTCGACGATGCTTTTATTCTCAAGGGTATTGATTTGTTCTGTCAGGAACTTAAACTTTCCGATAATTTGTGAGGGCGTCAGGGGTGTACTTTGAGAAGGAGTAATCGTTTTTTGCGTAGCTCTTTCGGGATGTGCCGCCAGATATTGCTTTTTAAATTCTTCTTCCCAATAAGGCGAATGAGAGGGGGGTGATGTTGGCACTTTTGGTTGAGAAGCCTTCGAAGTTAATTCAGGACCATCTTTGAGATAATCTCTAAAGTATGCCTGAACGGCTGAAATTCCTTCTTTTCTGAGAATATCGTTGAAGTCTCCCTTGGTGAGGTCAGGACGGATGACAGAAACAGCTAAGCCCTGGTCTTTCAGGAAAGACGCTGCCTCTTCAACAGTTTTGCGGGCAGGAGAATTTTCTGCATCGGCATCCGCACAGATGACCACAGGTCTGGATTTATCCTGAAGGAAAGCTCCCATACCCTGAATATTGGAGACGCTCAGGGTGGCGTAAATATCTCCCTTGAGTCCAGCTTCTTTCAAACTGAGAGCCGTTTCAACGCCTTCAGCCAGAAAGATGACGCCGCTTCCTTTTTGAATCTGAACGGGAGAACCAATAAAAGACCCCACGGATTGTTTGGTGAGATCAGCCTTTGCTTTTTGCCCTGTCCAGCGATCAAGGAACACCAGTTGAACACCTGTGACCTTTCCTGTTTTGTTTCTGGCCAGTGCCGCCAACACCGGAAAAGACTTCCCAGCAATATAATTGTAATGAGACTTGATAAACTGCAAGTCTGCCGGAAGCGTGCCGCGAATACCACGATGTTTCCTGAGATAAGTTTCCGCAAGAGTTCCCTGAAGAGGTATGGTGGCGTTACACAGATTTTGGACTTTCTGGCGGCGGCGCTCTTCTTTCAGGGTATCATCGTCTTTTTGAGAAAGTGTGGGTCTTGGAAGCAGATGTTCCGGAGAGATCCGTAATGCTTCTGCCACATACGCCAGAGCTTCCTTAAATTCTCCGCCCCGTTCTCTCTGAACCAGTTGAAACAGATCACCCCCTTCGCCTCTTTCAAAATCATGCCACATGCCCATCTTCTTGCCTGTCAGCGTGATCGCCAGAGATCCTGACTTTCCATACCGCAACTGTCGTTTGTTGCTCAAATGAGGATTGGAATTCCCCAAAAGATGAGTACACAGATATTCCACGCTATAAGAGGTGAGGTTTCTTCGGACATCTTCCACCCGATAGAGAGGTTGAGGATCAGGCGCAAACCGTCGTTGAGGCTTTTCAGTGGTTTGTTCTGGAGAGGGGGATGGGGTTGTTGGAGATAAAAAAGTGTGAGGCATCTTTCCAGATTTTAGGGATAATGCTGGTGATACAGGAGCAGTGGGTTCGGGATGGAAGACCGCGGTCATTTCAGCTTCTGTCAGAGTTTTTGGGGGAAGTTTGCCCGCTTGCTGCAATACAGCAGATTTCAGTACTATCTTTTCTTTTAACGAAATCTTGCCGGGATGAACCCCCATCAGTCTTGCCCGTTTTGCTTCTTCAAGACTCTCTTGCGGAATTTGAATATTTTCTTTCCGTGGCGTTTGTCCCAGAAACCTTTCAGCGATTCTCTCCCAACCCTTGCGGGAGATAAACTCGATGGCGTCCATCTGATGCCCCAGCTTCTCCAAAGCCTGTGCAAGTTTGGAATGGGATGGCTGAAGTCGTCTAGCTGCTTCTTCCTGAGATATATAATCCAGCCCTAGCAACTTTTCCTTGCTGGATGATAAGCGATCCAGAAAGACGTCATTTCGCCAGAAATCCAGTTTTGATCCAAACACCTTTAGAGAAAGATGATGACGGGTCATCCCTACATACGCCAGATTGCGGTTTTCTTCGTAAGTTGCCAGCTTAAAGACTCGATCTGCCGTGATGCCCTGGGATTTGATGATGGTAACCGCCCATCCATAATCAAAATACGGATAAAGCCTGAGGGCAAAAGAAACGTGGCGTTCTTCTCCTTCCAGTTTCACTCTGATCTTTCGACTGTTGATCTCCTCAATGGTTCCCAACGTGCCATTCTTGACGTTCAGGCTGTTGTCATTGCGGGTAAAGACGATCTGATCCCCTCTGGCAAAGGGCTTTTGCTCTTCGGTGACAACGATCCTGCCAAAGTCATCCTTATCTTCCCGCCTGAGGGTGCAGACATATTCTTCCAAAGACACCACGCGCTGTTGCTTCATCAGATGGCGGGCTTCGTGGTTGAGGGAAGCCGTATCCCTGTTGGTATAGGTGAGCATCACATGGGATTGATCTGGAAACTCTTTGAGGGATACCGCCCATTGCCTGACCATTTCTTTTTTCGTCTCTGCCCGCACCTCACATTGATGAGGGAGCGTCTCAGGGTCAGGCGTTGGCAGGTTCCAGAACTTCACCAATTGGCTGGCTTGGGTGTTTTGAGAAGATACATCTCGGTCTCTTTGGACAAACTGCCCAGCAAATTTTAAGGGATCGACGCCCAACTCTTTCATTAAGGGACGGCAATCTTCTAAATGGGACAGAATGGAGTCAGACGCAGAACGTCTGAGAGTTTGCCAATGTTTAAAGACAGCGTAATCCTGATGCTTTTTGAGAAACACGAAAGTTTCTTGAGAGCTAAGGTTCTTGCTTTCCGCTTCTTCTGAGATCTTGTGATAGATATTGCCGCAGAGACGGCGGGAGAGATTATAGCATTCCACAATTTCCCGATGCTTTTCTTGTGCCATTAACCCTTGTAAATCAGGGATTTTCTCTTCTACAAATTGTACATGTCCCCTGTCCTGATACATCTGGAGAGCCTGGCGTGTCTCGTAGGTTCCAAATAAGCGACTAGCTTCCCGCTGCCACGTTTCTTTCTGCCGTACCACTGTTTCAATCTTCCGCAATCCCATACGACTGGTGACCAGACGAAACGCGGCGCCTGCTTCAATGGGCTGAGTCTGGGCGCCATCCCCCACCACCACCGCCTTCACACCCAAATGCTCGACGGCTGCAAGAAATTCCTGAAACCGCGTCACATCCACGGATCCGGCTTCATCCAGCACCAGCACGGATTTGACATGATAGTGGCTTCGTCCGTTGTGATAGCTTTTCAGGAATTTATGCAGGGTTTGAGAGGGGATGCCTTTCTTTTGCAAATTCTCAGCTGCCTTGCCAAAGGGAGACAAGCCATAGACCCGATAGCCCGATGCTTCCCAGGCTTCTTTTGCCGCTTCCAGAATGGCGCTTTTACCTGCTCCCGCATAGCCCACAATACAGGATAAACGATCTCCTTTGGTGAGATGACGCAGCCGCTTCTTTCTGATCCTCCGAAAACCCACCCTGAGCTTTGAATTTCCGATCTGTTTGCATTAAAGCTTTTTCTATTTCTTCTGCTTTCACAAGATGGCTTTGCTGGGTGCTGAGTGTTTCCGCCAGACGCACCAGATCCAGTTCTTTCTGCAAAAGAGTACGGGTGGTATAAACAGAGTGATCTTCCAGATTCCCCTCAAGGGTCATCCGTTGCACTTCCCGCAGGAATATCCATTCTTTCGAGGCTTTCAGTTTGGTATTCAGACGATGGAAGAGGGCATCCTCATGGATATATAGCTAAAAACCTTTAAAATGGTTATATTATGGATAATTTTTAAGAGGATTATTCCATGACCTATTCATTAGATTTTAGACTTCGTGTTTTATCTGTAAAAAAGAAGAAAAATTTGAGTTTTGCTGAAACGGCGGATCTCTTTGGTGTTGGAGTGACCAGTCTTGTCAGATGGGTCAAGAAGCCTGAGCCTCAGACACATCGTCATAAACCAGCCACTAAGCTTAATATGGATGCCCTTAAAGAAGATATACAGCTTTATCCTGATGCTCAGTACGAGAGAGCAGAACGTCTTGGTGTGAGCTCTATGGGGATATGGCACGCTTTAAAACGCTTGAATGTGACCTATAAAAAAACGACTACAAACATCCCAAGGCCGATCCAGAAAAGCGTGCTACTTTTTGTCAAGAGCTGAAAGCTTATGAAGAAGCAGGGCATCCTATCATTTCTCTTGATGAATCTGGATTTGCACACCATATGCCACGCACTCATGGTTATTCTCCAAAAGGAAAGAGATGTGAGGGGATTCATGATTGGGGAGCAAAGGGACGAACGAATGTCATCGGCGCCTTATTCCAAGGTCTGCTATTGACCGTGAGCTTGTTCTGCTTCTCGATTAATACCGAGGTGTTTACACAATGGATCATTGACGATTTACTTCCGAAACTGCCTCCTAAAAGCGTCCTTATTTTGGATAATGCCACCTTTCATAAGGGAAAAGCGATGCAAAAAGCAATTGCTGAGGCAGGGCATATCGTGCTGTATCTGCCTCCTTATTCTCCAGACTTTAATCCCATCGAGCATAAATGGGCACAAGCAAAAGCAATTAGACGCAAAAAAAGGTGTTCTATCGAGCAATTATTTCAGGATAATAAAATATGACCGTTTTATATGTTGTTAGCTATATTTGGACAAGACTCTTTCCACATCCCCCCACATAAAGGTGGATTGATGTTTGGTGACGATCTCAACACCCGTTCAGGTTTTTGGATGAGGCGTCCTATATTTCTGACTGAGATTGAGTCAAACTGCATCCGTTTATTCAAAGCAGAAGAGTTTGGAGAGGAAACATTCTCTCCTTTGTTTCGAGCCGCTTCTTTCCCCGTCTGATTTCTGTGAGATAATCCTGACCGTTTCTCCATCTGTCGGATGTTCTGCCCCAGCTTGGGTTGAGGCTCCAGATCAATACCCTGTTCCGTATAAGAGCGGTGATCCACAATGACATCAAATCCGTTCAGCTTCAGATGAAAGTTCAGATAAGCTGCCCACTGTTCTCGCCAGGTTTCATGTTGAGTTTTTTTGTTCCAGCTTCGATCTTTCTTGACGGAAAGACCTTCTTCCGTCAGGCGTCGCGTCAACAAAAGAACATGACAATGGGAGTTGGCTTTGCCTGTTTCCGGATCTTCATCGAAATGGAAGTTGAGCAGTGCGGTCATCCCCAGCTTGCAAGCTTGATCCTGTATATACTCTTGGGTCAGAGCAATGCTTTGTTCCTGGGTGAATTCCAAAGGAAGTGTGAGACGAAATTCTCGATAGACCTGGGCATCTTTTCGCTTCTCGGCGTTCTCCACACGATTGCAGAATTCCTGTGCACCTTTTTGCCGATCTTCTGCCATGAGACCTTGAAGTTTCCTTGCCCATTGAGGTGCCCCTTCGGGTAAGAGAAGCTCCACGTGTTGGACTTCTTTGGATGAGTAGTTAAAGGTCTCTCCGGTGCGGGGGCAGATCACTTTTGTGCCGGCCCGATAAGCCAAAGCATCCACTGTATTCGTCTTGCTGCGGGAGATAATGCGGATGGTAAAACTGTAAATAGCCATGAGAGAAAACCTGTCGGCTGTTTCCTGTTGAAACATCAGCCCCGAAGAGCTGTTTTCTCCCGTATCCCTGCTTCAGTCGCTGTTGCTTGCAACGAAGCGGTACATTGTTATTTATAACAATGTATGAGCGCGCTTGTCCAGTCTTCACCTGTCCAAGACGTTCAGTTTTTTGTTTTTATCTTAGTTCGTTTCCTTAATGATCAGGTGTAGGTTATGAAAGGGAGAGTGAACTCTCCCTTTCTCAATGAACTTCCTGCTTATTTAATCCTCTTCTTGTTCTTTTTCACTGAAACAAGCTCCTGCATACGAGAGGTTATTTCTTCGTTTTCACATTGGATACTAAGATAACGAACCTTGCCGTTGTTAAATCCGAAACGGTTCAAATTAAGCTTATCCCAACAAAGCTTGTTAAGGTCTGCAAACCGTAATATTCTTCTTAATTGGCTGCGTTGCTCCGATAACTGCTTAAAAGGTTTCCATTCATCGTCATCTATATCCCTGCCCCAGGGGTCTTCATGTTTACGTGTACAATCATACATGCGATGGGCCAGCAGCAAATCTATGATTTGTTGCTTCTGTTCTTGAGTCAGGTCTCTATGATTCAAATAAATGTAACAAGAATCAGAAAGTTTGTAAGTTCCATGAGGTTCCATAATTTTCTCCTTTTATCCTTGATGTTTGCTCGTTCGAGCGCAGCGCACCGCGCCGCGCTCCCGAAAAGTTTTAAAGGGGGGAGCAAAAGCAAGGCAGAAAAGGCGGGGGGGATCACCCAAGCTGGCAGGGAGCAAGCGTAGCGCTGCGACCGAAGCTTGGGGAAACCGCCTTTTTTCCCGAAGGGCTTGGCCTTTCTTTTGCGCCGGGGTTCTCCCCGTCAAGTCTTTTTTAAGGGGAAAGGACTTGACCTTTAGCGGGGGGATGCTATGGTTTTCAAAGACTTGTAAAATCAGGATTGTTTCCTGGATATCCGTTTCTGAAAGAATAGAGGATGCCCAAAAGCCGGCTCTCTCCCCATGATCGCTTTGTCCGTTCTTTGATGACGAATCCTCGCGTTATACGGGAGTTCTTTGACCATCATCTGCCTGATAAAATCAAGGAGATCCTCGATTTTTCGTCGATTGAACCTCAGAAAGAATCCTTTGTCGAAGACTCTTTACGGCTGCAAATCGCGGATCTCTTGTATGCAGTCAGGTTCAATGGCAACCCAGGCTTTCTCTACGTTTTGCTTGAACACGCCTCCACGCCTCAGGAAATGCTTCCCTTTCGGATGCTCAAATACATGACGAAAATCATGGATTCTCACCTTCAGAAAACAGGAAGTAAACAGCTGCCCCTAATCTATCCTTGTATTATTTATACCGGTGAGAAACCTTACAAGTATTCGATGGATTTTTTTGATTTGTTTAGAGAGCAAAAAGACCTGGCTAAAGAAATGATGACCTCGCCTTATCATCTGATCGACCTGACGCAAGTGTCTGATGAAGTGCTACGCCAATACCAATTTTTCGGAGCTATGGCATTGCTTGCAAAACACATCCATGATCCTGATATTCTTCCATTCTTTAAAAGTTTTTTGGATATTTTGAGAAAACTTGAAAGCCAGAACGAGGTGAGCTATATTTATACTATTATTAGTTATGTTGTTGAAGCGGGAGAAGTGTCTGACAAGGCAGAGTTCCTTCAGACCATCAAAAGACTTGAATCCGTTAGTGAGGAAAAGATTATGACCATTGCTGAACAGTTTAGACAAGAAGGAAAGATCGAAGGAAAGATCGAAACCTCACATGCAATCGCCTTTAATTTAATGAAGCTAGGCATTCATTTGGAACAAATTTCTAAAGCCACGAGTATTTCTGTCACGGAACTTCAGGACATGAAGAAGAAAATTCATTAGGTTTACGCCAAGGCTAAAGTTAGGGGTGATCTTTCGATCTGTTAGCCCGCCCTGTTTGTAAAGGAAACCATACCTATCAGCTTTTTTTATTATTCTAAAGCTATGGCACCCCCCCCTCTGCCTGATCCTCATGATACATAAATTTTTCAGCAACTCAAGCATTTTGCAAAGCTTCATCGGGATATTTAAAAATTAAAGGAATAAGATTTGGTAGGGGTGATTCCACAGAATCTTTCAGCTTTTTCGTCCTGGATTGATCAATTCGTTTACTCGCCCAGCTAAACTTCTTCTGCCTAAAAAAGCTAAGGCACCCCCTTAACACCTGCATAGATTATATAGCTAAAAACCTTTAAAATGGTTATATTATGGATAATTTTTAAGAGGATTATTCCATGACCTATTCATTAGATTTTAGACTTCGTGTTTTATCTGTAAAAAAGAAGAAAAATTTGAGTTTTGCTGAAACGGCGGATCTCTTTGGTGTTGGAGTGACCAGTCTTGTCAGATGGGTCAAGAAGCCTGAGCCTC